>CALECP010000318.1 GCA_937949915.1 uncultured Anaerolineae bacterium | reverse complement strand
CCGGCGCATTGTTGAAGTTAGCGACACTCCTCCAGATGGTATCGAACTTATATCCCCCATTTTCATCACACCTTCGAATCCAGAATCAGGTGAGGCGGTGGCGGCAGAATTCACCATCCGCAATAGTGGCAGTTCTACGGTCAATCTCGAGTTCTTGACTGTAGCAGGTCGAGCCGACTCCTGTCCTGATCTTGTTTGTCAAACTGCAATGTACGATTTTCCACTCGGTGAGGACATATCTATTGCACCTGGTGGCTACTACACTTATTTGCAAAGTCGCACTCTAGCTGATCCGGGCAATATTTGGTTTCAAGCCTCATACAAAACGGATCAATGGAAACCAATCGGAACACGCCTTGATGTGCAAGTTGATGAGGGGCTACTGCTTACGAGTCCGCTTGCAGTGCAAGACACAACTCCCGTAGCAAATCAACAAATAAGAGCTGGGTTTATCTTGGAGAACCACGGTACAAAACCTTATGCATTCCGAAAAATTGGTGTTGCGGTTCGCGGCCCAAGCTGTGAGCATCTTGATTTTGGTTGTACCAGCGGCTTGTACGATTATGAATACCTAGAAGATATCGTTATCGCGCCGGGACAAACATTCGAGTTCAGGCAAGGCCGTTCATTTTCGAGGCAAGGTGATCATTTCGCGTGGATATCAGTCGAAACTTATGATGGCGCATGGACATCTGTTGGTATGCCTACATCGTTTGCAGTTGAGGGGACAGCAGACAATGAGTATTCGCATTCAGCCTCATTCAATTTTGATTTTGGTGTTCATTATCATGTTCAGCACGAGGAATTGGCTGATGCAAATCGACTGGCTCTAGCTCATGAGGTAGGTGCCCAACACATTCGCATAGGGCCAGCATGGAATTTACTGGAGCCATCCGACGGCAATTGGAGCAGCGAACATGTTGATGAGTTGAGGTATGTTGTTGAGCAAGCAAAAAGTCGGGGAATGGATGTATATATGCTACTAGGACAAGTACCTTGCTGGGCATCAGCCGACCCTGATAAAAACTGCTCAACCAACTCATATCACTTATGGTATCCACCAAATGACTATGATGAATATGCGGAAGCATTCAATTATTTAGTCAGTGAGTTTAAGGATGATGTTGTCGCGTTTGAAATTTGGAATGAACCAAATCGTCCTGAGTTTTGGCCACCATACCCTAATGCCAGAGAATACACTGATTTAATGGTGACAACTTATGATCGAGTCAAACAACAACACCCAGAGGTCACATTGTTGGGCGGCTCATTGGGTGGGACTGATGTTGTCTTTTTGGAAGATATGTATCTCTCCGGTGCGCGAGGAAAGTTTGATGCACTTGCCGTGCATCCTTACACAGGGGGACTCGATCCATACGCTTGCGAGAATAGTCGCTGGTCGTTCAAATGTGGTGTAGAAGATATGCGCCGATTGATGTATCGGTACAACGATGACCGAAGCGACATGTGGTTTACTGAATTCGGTTGGACGAGTTACAGTGGCTGGCAAGGAGTTTCTGAGGCACAACAAGCACAATATTTGGATACAGCATTAGACATTATTTCGCAATGGGACTTTGTCAAAGTAGCGACTTGGTACAACCTAATTGACGGTGACGGCAACACTGCTGTTGACCATTTTGGACTTTATCAAAGTAACAGCACAGTTGACAGAAAGTCTGCAAGTGATGTGGTTATAAATCGATATTCAAGAACACAATCGCCAACAATTGTGCCTGACCAGACCCCCATAGTTTTCATTCCCGGAATTGCGGGTAGTGTATTGCGCGGATACTCGCCTCTTACAGAAGGTAGTAATGAATTTTGGCCCGGAGAATATATTCCAGGCTCACTTGATAATCTTTCACTACATCCGGGAACTGAGAACGATGATTTTGTCGTCTATGCGGATGACGTTGTTCGAAACATTTTTGGTATACGTTCATATTTAGAATGGAAAACAGACTACAGAGATTTCATAAAATATTTTGAGGAGCAAGGTTACATTGAGTACAAGCCGACATACTCTCAAGGTTTCTTTCAATGTGATGTGATGTCTTATTCTGGCGAACGTCCAACGCTATTCCTTTTTCCCTACGATTGGAGATTGTCGAACGTGCATAACGGTCAACTCTTGGAAGAATACATAGAGTGTATTCGTCTATTATATCCAGACACCAAAGTGAATCTTGTCACCCACAGTATGGGCGGGCTTGTCGCGCGTCAATATATGCTTAGGGATAGCAATATCGACGACGTAGAGAATCTAATTTCGATAGCGACACCTTGGCTTGGCGCAGCCAAAGCCGTTTATTTGGCAGAAACGGGAAACTTTCTGCCGTTTGGTGCAGACCTCATCATTGCCAATGATAGCTTTGTAAAGGAAAACCTTCCTTATTTTCCGGGGTTTGTGCAACTGCTGCCCGGAGAATCGTATCAAAAACTTATTTCTCTATCTGGTGATGATGGCGTTGTGAAGATAGATGAATCTGTTTTCGCTAGCCATTTGGAAGATAGTTGGGTTACAAGATATTCACATGGATGGCTACCATACGCTGATTATGTTAGCTTCTTAGATACGCGATATGAGAATCAGATTGGGACAGTTTCAGAACGCTTTCATGCAACAAATGGAGTGGATGACTGGTCTAATGAACAAGGACATAATTACTATCACTTAGTTGGCAGGCTACATATAGAAAAAACAATTGAAAGAGTAAGTCTTACAAATCAGCCAAAATGCTATACATCCCCTGCTCCTAACCCCGACCCTAGCACTCACTTTATGACATGCCAAAATCAAACAATCATGAGACTCGACTACGGTATTGGTGATGGCACTGTACCCGATCACAGTGCGACTCGGATAGGAAATGATGGTGTCCAGCTCAATGCTGATGGTGCGAATGTATTGTGTTTCAATTCCCAATCAGTGGGTCAAGATGAAGAGTATGCTCATGGACCTCTTCCCGGCTCAGATGATGTGCTAACGGTAGTATCTGCTATTCTGGACGGTAATCCGCCACCGGATGGCTTTTTTGATTGCAATGACTCTAACACGTTGCAACGCAATGCTAACAAACTGAGTGATGAGATAGATGCGACCCAGCTTAGCTTGCTCAATTCAACGAGCTTTGTCCTAAGTGATCAGTTCCATAACGTCATTTATGATACAGATAATCCAAGCGGAATCACAACCCCTGGTGTTACCTACGATTGGTTAGGTGGCAATAATCATTCTTTACACTTGAGCACAGTCCGTAGTTATCAGGTGACGATGACGGTCGGCACAGACCCTGCATTACTTGAAGGGTTCCAATTGTCTGATGGGGAGTTTGTAGAAGGACAACGGTATCTTGACCTGCAATCGCCAGTGACGACAACCGCACACTTCATTGTAACCACAAATGGTATCACACTGACGCAATCGGAAGAGATTAGTACGACAGGGGCAACATCCTACGCAGATCAATTTGCTGATTTAACGTATGAACCGGCAATTACAGTAGAAGTGAGTTTACAAAGCAACCAAACGGTCGTTTCCATCCATGGTGATAGCCCCGTCGATGGTGAGGTAGCAAATTGGTATTCCTTGGACGGTACAACCTTCGTAAAGTACGAATCTCCACTGTCTCTGCCAATAGAGCTTGGTTCTTTGTTTGTGTTTGCAGAAGATGCAACGGGAAACCGTTCTGGCATTGAAGAAGTATTGTTTTCAGCACCCATTCCGTTATCCATATACAATTCTTCTGGCACTGCATTTGCGGCTAACCCTATCCAAACCATTGTTACCGCATTCCTTGTGTTTTGTGCAGGAACTTTGTTCTGGACAAACAAAAGTAGACATGATCTACATGAATCCTCAATAAACCAATGATCTCTTTTGGGAGGGCAACATCAAATGAATAATATCGAAACGCTACCCCGCATCGGAATGCTTGCTACGGTTCGCAATCGGCGCGGCATTATCACACAAGTTGAATCGTTTGATGGGCTTACCGGCCGCACTCATCATGTCAACATTGACTATATCGACAGCGATGGCGCGGCCGACGATCAACTGCTATGGGAGATGGAAGCAAATGCGTCGTTGCTTGAACCGAACGCGCTGCCTCAAATCGTTGCAAAGAACCCCATGCAACCCAGCCAATTTGATGCGTTGCAACGGGCGGTGCGATGGACAGGGTTAACGCCATTCGTCGCTGAGGGAAAACCGGACAATCAAATACCGACAGCTCCAATTTTTGGGGCAGTTCAGGTCGAAGATTTTCAGCTCGTGCCGCTGTTGCAGGCATTGCAAATGCCACGTATTTCATTGTTGTTAGCAGATGATGTGGGGTTGGGAAAGACGATTGAAGCGGGGCTGATTCTCACCGAGCTGCTATTGCGGAGACGGATACGACGTGTCTTGATTTTAACTCCAGCCGCCTTGCGGACTCAGTGGCAGCAGGAAATGCAAGATAAATTTTCTCTCTCATTCGATATGATCGACCGTGCAGAAACCCATGCGATGCAAAAGCGGTTGGGCTTTGATGCGAATCCATGGCGCACTTACCCTCGTATCATCTCCTCTTATTACTACTTGCGTCAACCTGACATCCTTCAACAATTCAAAACGACCTTACAACAACATGCCAAAGAAGCACGGTTGCCATGGGATTTATTGATCGTTGATGAGGCGCATAACCTGATGCCAGCTCCTTTTGGAGACGATAGCGATCTATCGAAGATGTTGCGTGAGATTTCACCCTACTTTGAACACAAGCTGTTTTTAACGGCGACACCACACAACGGCCATACGCGCAGTTTTAGTGGGCTACTTGAACAACTCGATCCAGTGCGTTTTACGCAAAAAAGCGAATTGGATGACAAGGAACAGGCACGGATAGGACAAGTGGTTGTGCGAAGATTGAAAAGAGAGATCAATCAAATCGACTCTGATGCTGGTCGGCCGAAACGCTTTTCTACCCGCATCCCTGAGCCATTAAAACTATATTTCGGCCGCAACGAAAACGTGTTGTCTACAGCATTTACCGAATTCCGTAAAGCGGTACGGCGCGTCATCGCACAGCAATCGAACAAAGAACAATTGGCGGGTGCATTCGCTATTGAAGTGTTGAACAAGCGGCTGTTGTCTTGTCCGCACACATTCGCGCATTCATGGTTTCGATTTATGGATGGTCTGGCAGAAGAAGAAAACGCGCCGATCACCGATTTAAGTGCTGCCCAAAGTGCGGTCAAAGAAGATTTGGACGACGACCTCGAAGTGGAAAGCCGTGTTCAACATGCATCACAAACGGCCGGAGCATGGCTCAAACCACTTGCGCCGCATCTTGAAACAGAAATGAAGCGCATCGATACGGCACTGGCATGGTTGGGGCTAGAACGCGACCAGTTACGACCGAACGAAGATGTACGTTTTGAGGCAGTTCTCAATCTAATCGACAAGCGGTTGCGCGACGGCCGTCATTGGCGAGACGACGAACGCTTGATCATCTTCACAGAGTACAAAACGACGCTCGACTATTTACTCGGCCGCTTGCGTGAACATTACAAAGATGACGGCACTGTCATTCGTCATCTATTCGGTGGCATGGCCGACCACGAACGCACCACCATTAAACGTGCTTTCAACGATAGCGACGACGCCATTCGCATTCTGATTGCGACCGATGCAGCATCAGAAGGGCTGAACATGCAGGAGACGGCACGGTATCTGCTGCACTACGACATCCCGTGGAATCCATCTCGGCTCGATCAGCGTAACGGCCGACTCGACCGCCACGGTCAGGCACGAGACGTACATATTTTTCACTTTACCAGCCATCAGGAAAACGATCTTAAATTTTTGTCTCGCGTCGTCGAAAAAGTTGACCAGATACGAGAAGATTTAGGGAGCATGGGCGAACTGTTCGACGCGGCATTCGAGCGACAGTTCCGCTACATGGGCGAAGACGTAGACGACATTTTAGCAGACCTCGATAAAGGGGTGACTGTAAGACAAGATCGGGCCCACATTCCGACGACGGCCGCCCAAAACACTGGTGCGGTGCATCGAGAAGCGTTGGCTTGGTTGCGGCGTGAGATCGATTTATCGGCCGACACGCTTCAATCAACGCTTGCGGTGGCACTGGGAGCGGGTGTTGCCCATAAACCTCTGCTACCAACGACTGATAATCAGCGCGTTCGCATCGACAAGCCAGACCAACTAATACGCTGGAAAACGCTGATCGATGACGCGCTGCGCGATGAGAATGGCGCACTACCCGCGCTTGTTTTTGACCCCAGCTTCTTTATTCAAACGACACCGACCGGCCGCCCCGTTTTTCGCCATCGCAATGACACCGCCCTCATTCATCTGGGGCATCCACTTTTCCATCGTGCGCTTGCTATGTTCGCCCAGGAACGGTATCCGGGTGACCGGCAAACCCAGAGTTTGTGGACAGTGCGCGTAGGCGAAGTTCCGGCCGATGCAGACGCAGTGATTTTTCTTACCGTTGAAGAGATGGCGGTGAATGAACTACGGGAGACATTCCACCATTGGGTACATACGGTTGCGATCCCTGTGCGTGACGGGGAGTTGAGCGCACCATTGCCGCACCGACCGGCCGCTGATCTCTACCCAAGCAGTGATGCGATTGATGCCCACAGCATCGCACTGGCAAGAGAGATTTGGGATGATGTCGAACTCGATGTGCGTGATTGGCTTGTGGCGCATCGTGAGCAACTGACGGCCGTTTGCCGCACACGGCTCTCCGAAACACGCCAAGCCGCCCATGCTGAAGAAAAAGACCGCTTCGACGGTCGCATTCGAGAAGTTCAAGCCGCGATGAGAACAACCTCGCTGGCGAAATTAGAAAAAGAGTTGAGTAAATTGGAAGTGGAGAAAGATGCTTTGAAGCTACAGCCAGCCTTGTTGCCCGGTGCGGAAGCACAACGACAATTTGAGCAGGAGCAACTGGCACAACGCCAAAAGAAGGTGGCGGAAGAGCTGGAACTACGTCAAAAGCGATATGGCGCATTGGTTGACCAGTTGAAGCGAGAACGAACGCGGGTATTGGAGCGATTGCTACCCGCCAGACATAAGATGCCCGCCGATGCCCAGGTATTTCCTGTGACAATTGAAGTTCGCTTGCCGGAGGTGGCACAATGAGCCGTAAAGTTGACACTTTGCCTAACTGCATCAGTCACAAGTTAAGCAGATGAGGGGGTTGACAACCCCCACGAAGCATAAACGGATAAATCAGTTTTTCGCTTTCGTTTCACAATGCCAAGATGCTTGGCTTCTTGCTTGAGATACTCTGGAAGTGAGACATCCAGACCACGCTCAAGTGCTTTGCAATAATAGTACATCGAACGGTATACCATTTCGACAGAAATCCGCTCGAATGGCAACTGCATCAAAGCGGCAACCTCATCGCTCAGGTCGATCAAAATAGCGTAAACAATCCAGACAGACCAAAGTTGAAATGCAACCGCATTTTGCGCGCCTGACCAAAAATAGGCTAATCCAAGCAGCCGTTTGACAACAAAGAAAGCACGCTCAATTGACCATCGTCTGTGGTAGAGGGCAACGCACTCC
>CALECP010000317.1 GCA_937949915.1 uncultured Anaerolineae bacterium | reverse complement strand
CCGTTAAAATTGACCATTCGCACCTAAACGTTCTCTTTTTACGCCTATTTGTGGCGATAATGTCGCTGAACCGACAAGATAAACGGTTTGCGGCCGACTGACGTACTGACAAACTGAATAACTGAAAAACCCTATTCAGTGCGACAGCATGTGTAATGCGTAAGAGCGGCCGTCTACTGTGTTCCATTTTGGTCGTATATGGGGTCAAATGAGGGTGAGGAACATAGACACTTGAACGAAACAAACATCTTTGCCCAGCCAGAACCGACCCCGCTCACCGAAGCGCAAAAGCTATACCAAGTGGTACAACAACGCCCAGATTTGGCCGATACCAAGCGCATCGTCAACCCGTTTGCTGCGCTGGAAAACGGCCGCCCCATCGTATCGTACACATTATTGGCGATTATCGTCCTCATCTTTGGTGTGATGACGGCCGCAGGTGGCTCGACAGTCCCGACTGTTCTGATCGATTTTGGGGCGATGTTCGGCCCCGCCATTTTAGATGGGCAATTATGGCGGCTGTTCTCAGCCATGTTTTTGCATATTGGTGTCACCCATCTCGCGTTTAATGGGTTCGCACTGTACTCTATCGGCCGTGACGTAGAGCGCATCTTTGGACACAGCCGTTTCATTGCACTCTATCTGCTCTCTGGGCTATTTGGCAGCCTTGCCACCTTCGCCGTGCGCGGGGTAGACGAATTTTCGGCCGGGGCATCGGGCGCACTGTTTGGCATGGTTGGCATGAGCTTCGCCTTCTTCTTTTTTCATCGCAAACGACTGGGCAAGCAAGGCAAAGCGCAGATGAAACAACTGTTGCAGCTTGTGGCTGTCAATTTAGTGATCGGCATCAGTTTGCCCGGTATCAACAATTTAGCGCACATGGGCGGTCTGTTCGGCGGCTTGTTTCTCGGCTATTTCATGGCCCCGCGCCACCACATCGCCCTAGACGACTTCAAACAAGAGGCGTATCTTGTCGATCAGACGACATTAGCCAAACGGTGGTGGGTGATCGTCATCGGTTTCCTCATCTGGGCGGCCGGGCTATGGCTGGCTCTCGACTTCCATAACGCCCCCTTCCTCCCAACCAATTTTCTCTAGTAGAGACACAAGATTTTGTGTCTCCTCTTATTTTTCAACGAAGAAAGACGCAAGATTTTGCGTCTCTACTCGCATGTCCGGCCGACAGGTTCACGCGCCACCCCATCCACGCAATAACAGCTAAACGAATTGTCTGGCTCACCCTCCCATAGCAAGTAGTGGATGCGGTTTGTCTCGCACCCGGCCGGGTCACGGGCAGGCTTGGTTGTATGGAAACCTACGCCGCTATTGTCGCTATCCTGCACCAGAAAAATGCGCGTGTCGCGCACCTGCATTTGCCCTTGCTGCGCCAGCCTGAACGCGAAAAACGGAAATAGCACGAGCGAGAACCAAAAAATAAGCAAAGTCACTGTCAGCAATCGTTTGATCCAAATCATACGCTAATTGTAGCAAACAATCTTGTTGGGCAGTTTCTTTTGGTAGGGGCATGGCAGGGACAAAAAAAGACCCGTCTACAGGAGACGGGTCTTACAAACCAAATAAGGAGGAAGTCCAATTTCATAGATTCAAAATTACTCAATAGGGCAAGTGTACAAAGGCAACCTTACAAAACAGATGACGGCCGTCATCCGTGCCGTTTTTGACCGGTGTAGACAAACATTTTGGCGATCATTTTGATGAACGATCCTTTATCAACACCGATCTGCTTGCCGCATACGCAGAGGATTTTGTTGTCGGCCGTGCGATAGTCGTAATGTCGCTTGATACGCGCTTTGTGGCAGCGCAACACCTGCCCATGCCCAATTTTGTCATACTTCCACAATTTGCGTTTGCAAGCAGCACATTTGATAGTCAGCATGATTACGGGTTAAGGCGCAAATCGCTATCGCCACGCACATGCACTCGGTCATTTTCGACCGCGATCAGGCGCAATTCGTGGTTGATAAACACATCATTAAGTAAACTGCCCCGCCACACCAGCGAATCATTGAGACGGTAAGAACGGCGTTGTCCATCGTCGGCCGCAAACACCAAGCTGCCTTGCTCATTCCCCACATACGTCAATGACGTGCTAGGCAATCGTTCGCCTGCTTTGACCCACACATCATAGGTCATATTGTCAAAACAGAGCGACTGTGCGGCGCAGCCCGGTATCTGTGTCTCGTTCGGTGTGGGGTTAAATAGCGTGATCGCTACCGTTCCGGCCGCTTTCACAATGTCATTGCTAAACGTGCGGCCGAGCCGCAAATCATAGACCGCTTGCACACCGGGCGCGATCACACCGCGCCAATAAAATGAATCATCAACCCGTTTCACCTGTGGCGCATCATCGACTAGCACATTGAAAATCAGTTGGCTCTCCGAATCAAAACTTTGCCCCAGATAGACCAACTTTGCCCCCGGCACCCCTTCGTTTCTATCGAGATCGATACGGTAATCGGCCGCCACAAAATTAAGCAATCCGGGGGGGCTGGTCGGCGGCGGCGTTTGCGTCGGAGGGATTAGCCGCTCGCTAATATCAGATACATCAGGCAACTGCGGTATCTCTGAGTTACGAAAGTAGTCGCAACCCGTTAGAAGAAAAACAAAGATAATGATGAACGATAAACGACGAGTGACAAGTGGGATTGTGCGCTTCATGGTTTGATTATGCTCCTATCAAAGCCACAAAATCAAGCACGAAACACCAACAAACAGTCTGCATCATCTTCTCTTTCACTCGTCATTCGTCATTCGTAGCTCGTCACTTATCACTGCTCTATGCCGCGATTGCTCAGTTCTTGTTCAATCGTATTGCGCCACCATGTCTCTTGGAGAGAGAGCCGTGTCAAGATCACATCCGCACCATAAGGCTGAACAATACCAGAAGGGGTGGCGTTGACACCGATAGCAGTCGCTTCGGCAATCATTTGGTCAACATACTCGGCGTACACTTCATCGTCATACGCCTTTTCAAAAGCGGTCATGTCGAGTCCGATGTCGGCCGCGATGTTTTTCAATAGATCGTCGGCATCTTGTTGACCTAACTGCCCCAAATTTTGTTGGCAGCTAAAGACCGCATCATGGTACGCCCAAAATTTGCCTTGCTCGGCCGCTGCTTCCGATGCTTGCGCCGCCTTATGTGCGTAGGGGTGAATGTGCGTCAAAGGGAAATGACGGAAAATAATTCCGAAATTTTCCTCATACCTTTGTACAATCGCGCTACCAACGGGCGAAAAGGCGCGACAGGCAGGGCATTGGAAATCACCGTACTCGATCAAGATAAAATCAGGGTCGGGGCCGCCTTTGTAATGATCGGTCGGCCGTACAACATACGCTTCTTGCAGCGTGCTGGCTGGGAACACATAATCGGCAACGGCCGCCGTGTCGCCATCTTCCGTATTGCGAATCGCGTCTGTCACACAGCCGCTTTCGTTGGTATCGGCCGTTTCTATGTCGTCGCTTCCGTTATTATCGGCCGCACACCCCATCATCAACAAAGCGAGTAAAAGCAAAAAAATCGTTCGTTTCATATAGCACCTTTCTAAACATAGACGCTACACACCCTACCGGAGAATGCACAACATCTGTCACATTAAGTATCACATTAAAATTTTCTGCATTCTACCATGCTCATTCGGGTGCGGTACAATACGCTCACAAAATTGTTACGAATTGTTACTTAGGAGTATTTATGCTGCGTTTTCTGACGGCCGGAGAATCACATGGCCCGCAACTGACCACCATTCTCGAAGGCATCCCCGCCGGGATTCCGCTAGACATCGACGACATCAATCTGCAAATGGCGCGTCGCCAAAAAGCGTATGGGGCTGGCGGCCGCATGGCCATCGAAAAAGATGGTGTCAAAATCACCTCCGGCTTTATGAACGGCATGACAACCGGTGCGCCCCTCACGATGCACACCATCAACCGCGACTTTGCCAAATGGAAAGACCGCCAAATCGACCCCATCACCGTGCCACGCCCCGGCCATGCCGATCTGACAGGCGCAATCAAATACGGGTATCGTGAACTACGTCTCTCGCTCGAACGCGCATCGGCACGGGAAACAGCCAGCCGGGTCGCTGTGGGCGCGGTATGCAAACAGTTTTTGGCAGCGTTCGGTATTGAAATCGGCAGCTATGTCGTCAGTTTGGGCGATGTGGATGTCAGTGTAGCGGCCGACATGCCCTACCCCACCCGTTTTGCCCACGCCGAAGCGAACGATCTCCGCATACCCAACCCCGATGACTATGAGAAAATGCGTCAGGTAGTGTACGACTGTATGCAAGCGAAAGATACGATTGGCGGCGTGTTTGAAGTGATCGCGCTCAACGTCCCCCCCGGACTAGGCAGCCATGTACATTATGATCGCAAACTGGACGCACAAATGTTGTTCAGCGTCGGCTCGATCCAAGCGATCAAGGGCGTTGAGATCGGCCCCGCGTTTGCCAATAGCCGTTTGCTTGGCTCACAGGTACATGACGAAATGTATTTGGACGAGGATGGCGAATCGATCCGCCGTTACACCAATCGCGCCGGAGGGCTGGAAGGTGGGATCACAACGGGTGAGCCGATCATCATTCGGGCTGCCATGAAGCCGATCAGCACCGTTCTCAACCCACGCCGTTCTGTCGATCTGGCGACGGGCGCAGATGCGGTGACAGTGTACGAACGTTCCGACTTTAATGCGGTGCCACGCGCTGGTGTGGTGGGCGAGGCGATGGTAGCGATTCCGTTGGCCAATGCGCTGATGGAAAAGCTGGGCGGCGATAGCCTAGACGAGATGCGGCCGCGCTTTGATACCCTCAGTCGCAATCGCCTAAGCGATGTTCCAATGGATGCCGAACCCTGGAATTTTGGCTACGAGTAAATAGCAACTCAAACGAAAGCGGCCTTGATCTACATCGCCGCTTTGTTTCGTTCTATCTGTGCCAAATGCGCTTGGCAATGGGCGGCGTAGCCCGCGACCAAATCTTCGCATGACATCGTGCCACCTGCACCGTGAATACCGGTGCGTTGCCATTGCTCATCGGTGAGCGCATCAAATGTGTCTGTCCAGCGGCCGTGCAAACCTTCCAACAAATGAAAGGTGTCGGTGAAGTCGGTGCTGTTGCTATCACGGAATTGCGCCCATGCTTCTTCATCGTATGGTTTGAGCGGTGGCTCATCTTCGGTCAAAATCAGCTTGAGGCGAACGTAGCTGTTCATGTGACTATCAGCGCAGTGATGCACATTTTGTACGATTGACCATTCGCCCGGAAGCGGCACGGCCGTCAACTGTTCGTCACTCAATCCAGCGATAGCGGCTTGCAATGCGGCCGGAAAAGCGCGGATGATTTCTATATTGATTTGGCGTTCTTCTGGTGTCATCGACCCATTATAACAGCGATTCAATTGTCAAAAACGGCCGATCAGTGGTTTAATTGCGGCCGATGAACGTTACCCACTACCCCACCCTCAATCGGCCGTCCTTACAGCCGACCATAAAAACAATGCTCACCGATTTCCCCGTCGTGCGTTTTATGAATTGGCAGCAAACCAATTACATGGCGAACCACGACCGCCCCGTCATCCAAGAATGGGAAGATTTGCCCAAAGTAGGCGACGATTGGGAATATAAAGGCGGTCCCTGGGGGTCGTTTCGAGGAATGCCGCTCGATCTGATTTTAGACTATGCGAATGAGATCGATGTGCAGCCCTGGCTCAACATTCCACATGCGGCCAGCGACGATTTGATCACGCAAATGGTGACGCACATCATCGAACGCAGCAATAAACGGCCGATTCTCGAATACTCAAACGAAGTGTGGAACGGCATTTTTACACAACGGGAGTACGCGGCCGAGCAAGGGCTTGCGCTTGGCCTGAGCGGCAAAGCGTGGGAAGCCCCGTTGTTGTACCAGGCGGTACGCACGCGCTTGATCAAAGAAGTGGCGGGAGACGCGGCCGATGTGGTGATCAGTGGTCAATTTTTCAATCCGGGGTTGGCAGATAGTTTGCTCAAAGCGGCCGAAGGTCATATTGATGCGTTTGCGATTGCACCCTACATCGGCCGCAATCAACGCGCATGGGATACCGACCTAGAAACGACGCGCTCGCAAGACGAACTGTTTTTAGAGTTAGATGACGAGATTCAGGGGGAAATGACGGCACTGTTTGAGGAATATGTCGCTAAGACAGACCGTTATGGCATCGAACTGTATGCGTATGAAGGCGGCTTGCACCAGTCGGCGCGAAACGAATCGGCCGACCAATTTTTGCGAGAGCGGGAAACCTTTCTCGCCTTCAATCGTTCTGATGATGCCCGGATTGTGACTGACTCGCTGTGGATTCAATGGCTGATCAGTGGTGGTACAGTGGCGTGTCCCTATTCACTTTGCTCTGTCTACGAACACAAACACAACGGGCATTTAGAAGCGCATTGGTTTGGACATAGTGAACTGTATGGGAACGAAATCCGCGTTTGGCCAAAACTGGAAGGAACAACGATTTTGCAAAAAATCCCGTAGGGACATGGCGCGCCATGTCCCTACGAACATATCATCTTAGCTATTCGCCAACGCCTGCAAAGCATCCCCTGTCACGCGCATCATCGTCCATTCATCCATTGGGGATGCACCCATTTTTTGATAAAACTGAATCGCTGGCGCGTTCCAATCGAGAACGCTCCATTCGAGTCGGCCGCATTCTCGTTCAACAGCGATTTGCGCCAATCGCGTCAGCAAGGCGGTGCCGTACCCATGCCCCCGCTCGGCCGATAGCACAAACAAATCTTCGAGATGGATACCCGGTCGGCCGAGAAACGTGCTGTAATTGTGGAAAAAGAGCGCAAACCCTACCGGCCGCCCCTCTACTTCGCCCAGCAGTACTTCCGCATACGGCCGTGCGCCAAACAAAGTAGCACGAAGCGCCGCCTCATCGGCCGACACCTCATGCAGCAGCTTTTCATATACGGCCAACCCCCGAATAAAGTCGAGGATCACAGGCACATCATTTTCGGTGGCAAACCGGATCGTCAGCGTCATTTTATACCTAGCTTATGCCCAACCGTTGACGCGCGATACGCCGACAAAAATCAGCACCATGCCGATCAAGAGGCGCACGAGCGCGGTCTGGAACTGGGATGCACCCGTTGCCCGTTTCGCCCTGGCCGAGCCGGTAGCGATGACGATCATACCAGCCAGATTAAAGAGTAAATGCTGAATCACATTGCCCGATGCCGCCCGATTGATCACGATCAACAAGATGCCGAGTAACAATTGAATGCCGAGCAGCCCATTGAGAACGCTAAAGGTGAGGGTGTGTGGACGGCCGTATTTGCCTTTTGTCACCAAGCCGACGATCAACAAAACGAGCGCGACCACGGCCGCGCCAACAGCCAACCAGCGCACGCCACTGTGCATCGCTTTCCAAAACAGATAATCCATTATGCTTCTCCTTTTATTGTAGTATGCACTATTCTAGTGCGCGTCCGCATCTTCATCTGGCACAAATGCCGGGTACACGACGCGGAGGCGCGTGATGGCACGGCCGTCAATGCCTTCCACTGTGAATTTGACATCACCAATCGCTATTTCATCTTTTAGTATGGGCGGCCGACCCAAATGCGCCACGACCAGACCACCGACCGTATCGACATCGGGCAATGACGATTCATCCCCGATAAACACTTTTTGCGTCAAATCAGCCATCAAATAGTCACCCGCACATTCGATGACACCAGACGACACTTCGACAAATGGCTCGCGTTCTACATCGAACTCATCGCGTACCTCGCCTACGATCTCCTCTACCAAATCCTCTAGCGTCACGAGACCATCGACACCGCCAAATTCATCTATCACCACAGCGATATGGTAATGTTGCAGCTTGAAATCTTGCAGCAACTCATCGGCCGACATATTGGCCAACACTTCCGTCTTTTCGCGCAAAATAGCCCGCAGATCAAACGGTGTTGTCTCTGCATCACGGTTGAGATGCTGCCACGCGAAATCTTTGAGGTGCAAAATGCCCACGATGTGATCCAGATCATCTTCATACACGGGAAAGCGGCTGTGATTGCTTTCTGTCAACATCGTCAGCAGTTCATCATAGCCTATGTCAATCGGGATCGCGCTAATGGTGCGGCGCGGGGTCATCACTTGCCCTACGTCTCGTTCGCTAAAGTCAAAAATGTTGGAAATGAGCGTCTCTGATTCTTCGGTGATCAGCCCTTCTTCGGTGCTTTCACTCACGATTTGCTCGATCTCTTCTGATGAGTACAGCCGCGCCTTCTCGTGTTCGGGCGCAATGCCGATGACACGCAGCAGGGCGTTGCCAATCCCGTTGAGAATTTTGATCGGAATATACAAGATGCGTTCGAGAATGTTCATCGGCCGGAACAAACTAATGACGACGCTGTTCGGGTTGCCCAGCGCAATCGCTTTTGGCACCATTTCGCCAATCACCACGTGCAAAAAGGTGAGAACGGTCAACACCACAATCGTACCAATCGTGACACGCAGGCTTTCTGATTCGATGTGAAATTGGTTGTGCAAAATCGCTTCTTCAAACCAATGGGCGATACTTTTTTCACCATACATCGACAACGCCAGTGTGACGATAGTGATCCCCAATTGAGCCGTTGCCAAATAGCTGTTTTGGCGGCTCACACTTTCGAGCAAGTTTTGAATGATGCCCGCTTTTTTGTTGCCTTGCTCTGCCATCGTTTCCATACGAGACGGCCGCGACCCCAGCATGGCAAATTCGGCCGCGACAAAAAAGCCATTGATCAGCACCAAAATCAGCACCACAATCGACGGGATGATCAAACCAGTGACGATGGAGACCTCTTCGGCCGCCAGTAGAGCTGTGAGTGTCGTCAGTAAATAGTTCATTTTGTCACCTCACTAGCATCGTCATTATTATCAATATCAACGTTCATGCGCGGCTCACCATTTTTCTCATGCCATTCGCTGATCTGGCTCAGGTTAATATCTTTTTGCTCTGGCAATGAAACCTCTGCCACGCGCACATCATCCATGCGTTCGACGCGCAATTTCATGTTGTTGATCACAGTTTCGTCGCCCACTTCCGGCCGTCGGCCGAGTGACATAAATACCAACCCGCCTATCGTGTCCGCATCATCTTCTGGCAAAGCCAGCTCCAGATATTCATTGACATCGGAGACAAGCAAATCGCCGCGTAGATGCAAGCGGCCGTCCGCATTGCGGCGCATCAGCGCATTCTCATGGTCAAATTCATCTTGCAACTCGCCAAAAATCTCCTCGATCAAATCTTCGAGCGAGATCATGCCCGTCGTGCTGCCATGTTCATCAAACACGATAGCGATGTAATGTCGTTCGCGGTTGAGCCGCTCCCACAATTCGAGTGCAGGCAGCGTCTCCGGTACTTCCAACAATTTGCGAACGACCGGTTTTATATCTTCATCACCCGCCACTTGTAGGCGAAACGCATCTTTGATATGGATAAAGCCAACGATGTTGTCGATGTTTTCTCGGTAGACCGGGATGCGCGTATAGCCTACTTTTAAGGCGAGTGCGAGCAAGGCTGATGCGCTTGTGTCGATGTCGGCCGCGACCAATTTTGTACGATGCACCATCACCTGTTTTGCATTCAGATCGCGTAGCCGAAACGCATTACGCAGATATTGCCGCTCATCATCTTCCAGCAAGCCGCCTTCATGGCTTTCGGACACCAAAATCTCGATCTCTTCTGGCGCGAAAATATGCCCGTGACCATCTTTGTACTCTCGCCCCATCAGGCGCAACAGCAGCTTGGCTGTACCATTGCACACCCAGATGATCGGCCGCAGCACAAACTGCGACCAGCGAATCGGAGTCAGCACAGCCAACGCCAATTTTTCGGGAAACTGGACGGCAATTGACTTGGGGAACAGTTCACCCATAATCACTTGCAGCACCGTAAATAGAGCCAACACGATAATGGTTGAAATAGGTGATACGTCGTCGCCCGTGTTGAAGGGCAGTAGAGGTGCGACCAATTTTTCGCCCACAATCGCTAATGCGAGAGAAGAAATGGTAATACCGACTTGGCACGTTGCCACATAGTCGTCTAATTTTTTGTGATCGGTCAGGTAGGGCAGCAGCTTTTGGGCTGACTTGTTGCCATTGGCTGCCATCTGCTGAATCCGTGTGCGGCGCGAACCGACGGTAGCAAACTCAGCCCCCACATAAAGCGCATTGAGAAAAATCATCAATGACACGATGGCGGAAATTCCTAGAATAAAATACATGGTGTTTTAGGGGTGAAATCAACTGATGCAAACCTTTTCGTCTTCTAACTCAAACCGATCTGGTTCAAGCTCGAATGTAAAGGGGTGCGTATTCTGCCAGCCACTGCGGCCGGTTTGTCGGTAATGTTCTAGTCGTCTAATCGTTATTTCGCAAAATAACGGATCGGTATCACATGTGTAGCCGACCCGTTGTAGCCGTTCGCACGCCAGCAAGGTGGTGCCAGAATGGCTGAAAAAGTCGATTACGCCGTCGCCCGGTTGCGAGCTGGCTTGCATGATCCGTTCGATGGCTGCCAATGGCTTTTGTGCGTAGCAGCCGCTCACGTTTTCGTCCATGCGGTAGAACACTTGTTGGATGTCGTACCACACGTTGCCCGGCCGGATCGTATCGGAACGGCCGCGCTCACTGTTTTCGGTGCGCTCGCCATTCACTGTTTTATAGTAGCCACGCACCGCTTTGGGGATGGCTGTGTATTGCACATCAAAGGGAGGATTGCCCAACACGTAATAGAGCAATTCCTGACGCACCGCCATCCAATTTTGCTGTGTGCCATAGCCACGCTGGTTGCGGAGCGTGATGAAGCTGCGCGGCCGAAAGGCTTGCTCGCGCATCATGATCATAAAGTCGGGCAACGGCTGGAAGGCGTGGCGTTGATCCGCACCCAGCCAAACATACAGTGCGCTATCGGCCGCTAGCACTTGCTGTGTCGTGGCGATCCATGCGGCGCACCACGCGATATAGTCGGCTAACGGCCGTTCGTCAAAGGCAACCAAGTTGTACGGCGGATCGTGAATAGCCAGTTGGGCGGTTGCCCCGTTCATCAATTGGGCGATCTGGCTGCTATCGGCCGCATCCACACACCCGACGCGATGCCCTTGCACAGGATCATGCCACACGTCGCCCGGTTGCAGACGACAATACGGCAGCAAGCGTTCCCGCACGGCCGCATCCACATCCAAGCGCGGCAAGGGATTGTTGATCATGCCATCCTCCAAGCGGCCGCCAGATAGCACAAAACCACGCGATGACTGCTCGCGTCATTTTCATCGTCGTTACTATCTATCGGCAAAGGGTCAGGTTCTGGAGGTTGCACAGGTTTTATACTTTCTCCCTGTGGCAATCGCGTGTTTCTATCATTGTAATATCTTTGGTTAACTGTATTCGTCACTCTATTATAGGTGAAGTCACATGATGAGAAAAGCGCGGTTATTAATAAAGTATAAAAGATATGCAAATAGGTGGCTGGCAACGTCAAAAACGGCAAATATTTGCAAGAGATATGCCCCGGCTGTTTTGTGCGGCCGCACGGCCATCGATCTATGCTAAACTGACTGTGATAGACCCTATCCCGACCAACATAACCGAAATAAAAAGAGGGCAACACACCGATGTATGACGACTATTTCTCGAAAGCAACTGAATTAACACAAGCAGGTGTGCCATTTGCAACAGCGATGGTGGTACGCGCCGAAGCACCGACAAGCGGCAAACCGGGTGACAAAGCGATCATTACGCCCAATGGCACAATGTTTGGCTGGATCGGCGGCAGTTGCGCCCAGCCGACAGTGGTGGCAGAGGCGATCAAAGCATTGGAAGCGGGTGAATCGCGCTTGATCCGGCTCTCGGCCGACCCCAGCACCCAAACGCCCCGCGACGGTTTGCTCGATCTGCCGATGACTTGTTTTTCTGGTGGCACACTGGAGATATTTATCGAACCGCAGCACCCCCGGCCGCGCCTGATGGTGGTTGGCAATTTGCCTGTGGCGCAAGCGTTGCTGCATCTGGGCAAGGCGATGAATTATCATTTGATCGCGGTTGATCCTGATGGCGGGTTGGGGATGCCCGCGGCCGATGTGGTGATCCGCGACTTGGCGCAAATGACGGCCGAGATTCGATCTGACACTTACATTATCGTCTGCACACATGGGCAATATGATGAGTTTGCATTGACAAAAATTTTGGTGGCAAAACCGACTTATGTCGGATTGGTGGCCAGTCCAAAACGGGGCGCGGCCGTGCGTGAATATCTATTATCACACCACTTTAGCGAGGATGATTTGGCGGTGCTACACGCTCCGGCCGGGCTGGATATTCAGGCACGGCGCGGCGATGAGATCGCGTTGAGCATCATGGCAGAAATCGTGCAAGCGCGGCGCAACACAGAGCAGTTGTATGTCGATTTATTCAAGCAAAAGGCGCAGTCGATTCCATTGGACATGATGGGCGTGGGCGTGTCGGCCGCGCCGACCGCCATCGACCCGATTTGCCAGATGGAAGTGGTGATCGCTACCGCACATTATGTGACACAGTGGGCTGGGGAAAATGTCTATTTTTGCTGTGCCGGTTGCCAAACGCGATTTGAAAAAGAGAATGCAATCGCAAACTGAAAACGGGAGGATGGTGTTTCAGTTTGTCAGTTATTCAGTGTATCAGTCAGGCGTAGACAATTTATTTCATCTGTTTAACAGTATGGTCGCTACAAATGTATAGGGTTGACGCAAGACCTGCCGCGTAGGGAGATGGCGCGCCATGTCCCTGCGCGG
>CALECP010000316.1 GCA_937949915.1 uncultured Anaerolineae bacterium | reverse complement strand
CACCACCGCCGAAGAGAAGTCCAGTCAAAAAACTAAGTAGTTCTGTGAAAATAAAATCCATCTACGGCCTCGTTCACCATGCGATACCGCGAGCATGATATTGATTGATAATTTTTACGACTTTATAGGTAGCCCAAGCGGGAGTCTCAGCGAGGAAAGCGTCTGTCATCATTCTACTTCACCCACAATTTCACACGCGCCCATGCCCATCGTTGTTTTATGCCCCACACCAGAGTAAGGGATGAGATGCGCGATAGATTGCCACAAGCTCAAGTAAAGAAGAGAGTCTGATTTAGCGCGGAAAGTTACCCGGCCGACAAACCCTGTGAATGGTGCATCTTTATGGCTTATCACGACCTGCGCTGTCTCTATCTGACATTTTTCAATATACACACATTCAAAGCACCATTCTAGCCAATCTGTCGGAATCTGTAACGACGGTGGTGCAAACGCATTCCACACCCGATACGGTTGCCGAAACACATTATCTGGCACAGGCAATGGCAAATGCCCACGCCCTTTTTTGAATGCTGTTGGAGAAAGAAAGTCGATGGTCACATGATTCTGAGTCGGCTTGTTCGAAAGTGATTCAAACGTTGTTCCATTGATGCACGC
The DNA here is from genome assembly GCA_937949915.1 of uncultured Anaerolineae bacterium. Classification (GTDB taxonomy): domain Bacteria; phylum Chloroflexota; class Anaerolineae; order Promineifilales; family Promineifilaceae; genus CALECP01. The sequence goes on along the minus strand of CALECP010000316.1, from coordinate 6,958 downwards.
CACGTCCCGTACCACAAATGGTTGCGAGCCTAATTTAAGCTCCATGCCCTTTTCACTGACGGTTTCCCAAGCCTGTTTTAACAGCCAAACAGATCGTTCGTTCAATACACTAAGGCGCACACCTGCCAATATACCACTGTCATGATAGTAAGGGACAAGGGTATACGGCTTGGGCGACTCGTGTCCATGCAGCCATGTCGCACCCCGTGCATCTACCTCGCGCAAAACACGATACAACACACCATGCAAACCGCGTGCTGTTGTCTGGCGGCCGTGCAGTTCGCCATCTATCCCGTCAAATCCTAAGCCGATGTGGTACATGTTTAATCCAAAGAACTAAGCCGGGTGTAATCAGCAACGTCAAAAGCCCACCAACAAGAAATGCACCAATTTCGTCGAGAAAAAAGCCCATATTCGCTCCCCTGATAATTTTATTTCAGTTTGTTGGTGGAGGAATGCGTTGGAAATCAGCAATATCCCAATTTTCAAGGTCTTCCAACTTAGACACAGTTACATGATAGTAATGAAACTCACTGCAATCTACAGTGTGTATTTCCGCCCATGCATCTGGACATAGATTTTGTGCAGTGCTTGCCAAAAAAGCTATGATTTTTGCACGGTGCCAACTGTTATTGCTTCTTTGCCTTTCATACTTTCGCATGACCTCTAATTTTCTACGCAATTGATCTGTGATCACCTTTTCCTTTTCATAGCTTTGGGTATTTTCTCTCAATTTAATCTCACCAATCCAAATTTCTTGTTCTCCTACCTCATTTAGACGATATCCATAAAAGTCAACATCTCCATAATCATATCCATCGCCAAACAATACGTGGTTTTTTTGTTCAGTAGGGTTTACGCTTTCAAAAAAGCTGTTTTGCACGCGATTTCTTAATGCGTTTATAAATCTATCTTCAAACTGCTTCCCCCTACTTGTACTCTTAGTAAGTTGTTCATCTACTGGTAGACTAATCTGGACGGAGGCTTCCATAATTGATAGATTACTCACTTCCCTATGGAATTTACTTCGTATACTCCTGTCACGCATGAAACGATGTCTCACACCCGGAGAAGTTGCAACCATCAAACGAGTCCATAGGTTTTCTTTCGTCGCTATAAAGAGCATTCGAAGTTCAGTATTACAGCACATAGGCAACTGTGGTGATTGTGCTTGATTCGCTTTCTCCTGTCCTTCTATAATTGCTTTCAGTGAAATTGGTAATTGATCTCGTACTATATCAGGTGCTTTTACGTAATTGAGATTTGTAGGCATTGGCACCGTATGATCTCCTGACTTACGTGCTTTTAGATATGCTTTCAATTTTGATATATTTACCAAAATCTGATCAATAAATTCTGTTGCATTACTTCGAGGAGCATCTGAGTAGGATGCGGCTATATTTTGATACTCCTCACATAAACCTTTGTCTATAAGCATTGTAAAAGTATCACCATTGTCAAAACCTGTTTTCATAAGTTGGCAGAATAGACGATCATTTCCTTGTTGCCTTAAAGCTAATTCAAAAATATCAGGATCAATTACGAATCTACCAGATGTCATCTTTGTCCTCCTTTATTGCTTCGTTTATTGCCAACAGTTCACGTCGATCATCAGTAAAAAAACTGTTAAATGAATTAGGTGTAGAAATAAAATTACCATATAGGTCAATTTCAAGACGATGAATCACACTAGATGAATTTTCATTTGACTTTTCAATAAAAACGACACAGAAATCATCACGAGTAAAGTGTGGTTGTTCCGCATGGATGTTTTTAACTTTGGATTCTGTCTCAACGATAAATCGTCGCAAGCGAAGCAACACATTTTCACTGTGTGTCTCAATGATTAGTATGTTTTTGGGTTTGGGGTGCTGTGGGATTGCAGTCGCTACAAGTAGGTTGGTTAGTATGGCCTGTGCACTTGGATGTAGGTGAAGTTCTGGCTGTTCTATGAATAGAATCTTGTTTTCTGTATCTAATTGAGGTGAAAGGCATTCTAATATGATTGGCAAAGCCTGAGCAATCCCAGACCCAGTATCTTTTATTGTGATTTTTAGTTTGTCTGTTGATATAGTTATTCGCGCTGTATCAATCGTGCCAACCCAGTGATCGTTACCCAAAATTGATGGATGCTCAATCTCAATACTATCCCCAAACCCTAATTGTTGTAACCATTTGTTTAGTTTTATGGGATCAGGATCGCGTGATAAATCTCTTGATAAATAAGCTTCAAACCCTACTAACCCAACTTGACCATATGAATGGATTGTTGAATCTTCATATATTCTTTCTGGGTTTGGTCGTAATGGAGAAACATATTGAACGTTGTCGAAAAAATCATGTGTGTCTTTTATTAGTTGAGAAATCACTTGATTCAATATCTGGTAATGGACAGGTCTCCCCTCCGCAGATTCGATTTGAGGAATTAGTTGGTCTAACCTGACTTGAAGTAAATCCCAATTGAGTGATTCAACCTCTTCTATATCTGTTGCATATGCCCACTCAAACAAATCGTCAAAATATAAAAAACTCTCCTCGTTATCCTCTGGAGGAATAGTTTGTCCCTCAAGTATTCTTGTACCAGAGAAAAACGAAACTGCTTCATCTTCTTGTACAACTCCAAACGAAAACTCGGTTAATTCCCCCCCAAGTATATTCGGATTTGTATTATAGCCTAGCGTAACTTCAATCAGTGTTTGTGAAGGTACTTTTGCAAAATTGGGAAGGGTATTTAACTCTTTGGTTGCATTTGGTTGTTCAAAACGAAATGAGAACCTCATTGTTCTCCAAGGTTCGTGTTTGTGGATTGCAGTCCTGTATGATCCCACATCAACTTGTTTGTTGTTTGATGAACGCAAATGAAACTTGCCATCCATGGAATGCAGATTGAGGGCGATCAAACGTAACGCACGCAGTATAGAGCTTTTTCCACTTGCATTTTTGCCGAAAAGGAGGGTGATCGGCCGAATCTCCATCCAACCACTATCCTCAAACGGCATAAAGTTTTCTAATCGTATTGCACTAATTGCCACAAACTTTCTCCCTTGTTACTCAATCAAGATTGAGGGTTATATTGTGGGCTTCGCTTTTTCCCCCCATACTTCGTTTTAACTTGAATGTCACAAGATCACCTCGTTGAAGTTTTGACCGAGATACGCTATCAACATTACGTATCCGGAATGATATACGTTCCCCAGTCTCATCTACTTGGATAAACCCACTTTTCTTACCTTTTATAAATTGAACCACAGCCCCAGAGTAGGTTTTGTCGGGCTCATGATCTGTAGAGACTTTACCCGCAAGACGCTTTGCTAATTCGTCTGGATTATCTCTAACCGAAGGTAAGTCAGGCAGTTCTCGTTGAGGGCGCGGCCGTGCCGGTGCTGGTTTCGGCCGTTCTGGCGGGAGATTGCGATCATCTTGGCGATTTCGATTTTGCTGACGGTTTTGAGGGGCTGTATGTCGCTTCGGGTCTGGTAAATTGGGTGAGTTTGACCGTATCCCTCTCGTATCGTGGGCTTTTCCCTCCATAGCAACTACGCCACTTGGATCGGGGAGAACCGGCCGTTCTTTGTACTCGTTAATGTCACGAGAGCCATGATTGATCTCCATGTAGCGTGTTTTATCGAGCCACTCTTCTGTGCCTTCACGCCATGTGAGCATCGTCAACAGAGCTTGAATTCGCTCCACTTCTGACAAACGCAGTTCAGTTCCACCAATCCCATTATCTTCCAAAATGTACCGCTCAAACGCTTCGATATATGAATTGCTTTCTGTCACGGTTTCACCCTGTGACCACTCACTCTCACTAGCAAATAAGGAACTGTAGCGGTCAACACGATTGCTTATCATCAACTGTGGTTCGATTTGAATCGCACCCATGCCAAGCGGTTTGCCCATCCCTATTTTATGATAGTAAATCGCTTCATCATTACTCGGAAGGGACAACGCCCACAACAATGCCCCCACTTCCTCTTCATGCAGGTTTTCAAACTGGATTGAACAAGTGAATTGCACATCAGGATTGATCGGCGAGATACGAGTCAGTTGAGACTCATGCTTATATGTACCATCGCGATTCATTTCTCCGTCATGCTCAATCTCTGGTCTTTTGCCCTTGTGCCAATACTGCTTATGACCACGAATAGATGTGTTTGATGGCGGTACACCATAATGCGCCAAATGCGCTTTGCTATCAGGATGATGTCCTCGCTCCTTGTCCTGAACCAAGTAATGTTGAAACGTGGTCGGTTTTGGAGAGGCTAATGTTTTAGGTGTGATCGGTGTTTGGTCTTGTGTATACCATACGTTTTCTGTTGTTTGACAAATCGCATCGCTAAAAGCGACATGCCCCCTACGCTGTTTTCTATCCTCGCCAAATGCTTCATCATCACGAACCCAACCAAAAATCGTATCGACCATATCATAAACAATGTCACGATTTTGAGTGTAATCGTCTGAAACATGAGGCGGAACGAAATCGGCCGGATTTGCCGCACCTATCCCACCACGTACCTGTAGCCGAGCCGGAATGCGGAAATTAGGGCTATGACCAAAGTAGAAAACGTCCTGACTATTTCCCTCTCGTACATAAAAAACAGGCGCACCCTCAACGAGAACTCCATCCGCCTTGCCTCGCAGTTCCTCTTTTTGCCACGCAGACAATCCCGCACAGTAATCATCAATCGCTTGTTTAGGAATCCGCAATGGTGAGATTTTTTGCCCTGTTCTATCGTCCATTGCAGGTTTATCAATCACAATCGCATGATTTTTGCGCGGTGAGCGTTGCCCTGTATTTGCCGTTTCAAGCATGTTGCCAGAACAGACAAGAAAACCATTCTCACCAAGATTGGCTTCGCGTGTACCCATCGCTGTGATCGCTGTATAGCTTCCCCGTTTCCCTTGACGTGTTTCCCGTCGGAATGAGATTTTGAAGTAACCCGGTTTGTAGTCGGGATGATTGAGTGGTTTGAATCCGGGAACAGCGTTATTGGGAATCTCTCTTTCTTTGACTTTGAGATAGGCATCACGGCGACTGGGGCGTTCCACAGGCTGAATCATCCAATCGCCGCTCCGTTTATCTCGTACCAGAATACCAGCGTTAACATTCGCTCCAAACCGGCCGATCACATCTTCATAAGGAAAACGTAGGGGATCGTCTTTTGCGGCCGCAACTGCACGAAATGTGAATGTCGGTGATTTGTTCACATTGCGGATACGACTATAACTGATAATCTCGACAATTGACCTCACAAGCCCCCGCAATGAGCTACCCGGAATGCGTGGCACAATCACCTTGCCATCATCTGTCTGCAAGCCAAAGAATGAAGCCATCTTTTCTTTATCGCTCACTAACTCCCCACCTTCAGAAACGACTCTATACAATTCGTCCTTGAAAAGCCCTCGAATGTAAGTTGGAGATTGCGTTGTGATCGTGCAGTCGATCCGTCCAGTAACACCTTCCACCGTGTCATATCGGTCGTGACCCATCGGCTGACGTGCTGGAACGACACGTTCTGGCAATGGCACAAAGTTGTAAGGAGCAACCGCCCGTTGATTTGTACGGTTTTTGCTGTCAAAGCGATGCGTTATTGGATTCGTATGCTTAATGCTCATTTTTGTCCTCCTTTGGTTTTTGGTTCGCTAGATAGTGAGACGAGGCGGCTGACGACAACCCGTACATCTGGATCACACTCAACATAGTGGCGGATTTTGAGGCGAAGCGGCCGATCATCCCCATTTACCTTTGGCAGTGTATCCACGTTATCAAATGGTGGGATGATGTGAACAAGTCCCTGTTCACCATCTGTCATCTTCTTCCAGCGCGAATCAGCTATATCGTGTGCCATTGTTCCCCACAAGATTTGATTTTCGTCATAGCTACCGTTTTCATCATCGTCTGGCACATCGGCATCAGTGAGCCACCGTCCACGAAACGTGTTCCCATTACCATCCCGCCACAAATGATACTCTGCATCTTGGCCAAACATCCGCAATTCGATCAACGTCTCTTTGCGAAACTTTGGTGCATATTTTTCACAGACATCATGCGAGAATTTCCATTGTGTCCCGTCAAAATATCCCCAGTTCACACCATCCAAAAAGTGTGCGAGAACGTAAGGTGTTGGATAGGGCGCATTTTGAGCTTTTTCAGCAAGCCAATTAGCTAAATCGCCATCAATTGAACCGTTCTCGTCTAGCTTAATAATCGCCTTTTTGTGTGTCCAAAAATCACTCATCTCGCACCGCCCTTGCCCACTGTTCCATCTCGTCACGCATTGACGAGATACTCAACGAGCCATCTTTATTGGTTTCAATCGACCATGGTTTCACATCTTGACCAGCTTGCTTCCATTCAAAGCAGGCTTTGTTGCCAGAGAGTCGGCCGCGGCCGATACTACTCCCCCCACCCAACGACAAATCACTCGTCCATAAATCTTTGAGCAACAGCAACAGTAATCCCATATCTCGATTTTCCGGCTCACGAATGGTGAATCCTAACTTAACAATCGTGCCTTTTTTGCCAAATACAGGTTGTTCACTGAGCAAAGCAGTATCTTTCGCACCACCCGTGAAGCGGTCAATAGCTACACGGTTCTGTACCAAATCCACCACGCCTTCGGTAATTTCATGTTCCTCAACGATTAAACGACTCGCCTTTGCCTTCTCACTTTTCATGTTGTCATCGCCAAACAAATCGTTTAGATGATGTCTCACTTTTGTATCATCATTATCATGAAGAACATTAAGGATGCGTTTTGCCCGGCCGCGCAACGCCCCTGCAACACTTGTTCCGGGCAAAATAGGTTTATCTTTACCGTTGCGAATATGAACAGAATCGGGTTGTCCAACCTCTGTACCATACGACCGTACAAGCAATGATCCGTTGAGAGAAAATTCGGCCGTCATTGTAAACCATATCCGCTTATCTTTTTTGAGTGGATCGTTTGCAAACGTG
>CALECP010000315.1 GCA_937949915.1 uncultured Anaerolineae bacterium | reverse complement strand
ACGCAACCCCAGCACAACATCATCGGCATAGAAACGTCGCGCACATCGCTGAAAAAAGCGGCGAGCAAAGCGAAGAACAACCACACCCGCCATGTGCGGATCGTCGATGGATCAGGCTATGCGCTACTGTGGCTGCACATCGCGCCCGCTTCGTTGACCGAACTGCATATCAACTTTCCTGATCCGTGGCCGAAAGAGCGCAGTATGCACCGACAATTGCTCGATGATAACTTTATGCACCTTGCTGCCACCCGGCTGATGACAGGCGGCCGTCTGTTCATCGCCACCGATCACCCCGCCTACCAACCGATAGTCACCGACTGCCTGACACGCACGCCGTATTTCGATAGTCGGCTTGATGGTGTGTATAGCACTGTGGACAACGAACGCTTTCGCACCAAATATGAGTTAAAGGCGCTCGCAGAAGGGCGTGTTCCCTTCTACTATAAATATGAACGCAACGATATGGCTGCCCCGGCTGCTTTTCCGTTGCCAGTGGAGTTAGAAATGCCCCATGCAATCGTCCAGTTACCGCTTGCCGTAGACGAGATCGCGGCTCAATTTGCCCCATTCGCGGCCGATTTGACAGACAATGCCGCCTTGACCGACATCAACGTGCGCTATGCTGCGCTCTTTCGCACATTGCACGAGCCATCTTTGCTTGCCGAAACATATATCAACGAGCAACCACAAGACCAGCGCATCGGTCTCAAAATAACGCAACGGCGCGAGGATGAAAGTAGCTACATTGTGCAGATTCATAGCATTGGTTTCCCCCGGCCGACGTTGGGCGCACACGTCGCTGTCGGCCGTCTCGCCCATTGGCTGACCACCCTGCACCCGGCCGCAACCATCACGCGCCACAACTTGCAACACGCACCACAAGCCGCGCATTAATAGACACCGAAACAACTGGTGGACAACCCCACATCTGGTATACTTTTCGCTGTGATTGGTCATCGTAAAGCACTCACGTCTCTATTGCTTTCTATCTTGCTGCTTGTCGGTTTGGCAACGGCCGGATGGTATGTCGTTGCGCGTGAAGTGACTGCCCCCGTCAAAAATACAGACAGCACCAGCACCGAAACGATTCAAGTCGATATGAGTATCTCTCCGGCCGCCTCGCAGTTTGGGGATATGATCGTGTTAGACATCATCGTATCGAACACTGGCGGCGAAGCAGCACAACCAGAGGTACAAGCGGCGATTCCGGCCGGATTGCAGTTCAAAATGACTGATCTGCCCTCCAGCACCAGCCTCAATGTGGTCGATAACTCCGTTATGTGGCGGCCGATTGTGCCAGCAGGCGATTCGCGCACCTTCTCGCTGCCGCTCACCATTAATGTCGTCGATGCCGCCAATCCTGCGAATGATTTTGCGGCCTCCTTCAAAAATGCCACTTTTCAGGACGAGTTAAATACAGCGTACTGGGTGGGTGTTCCGGTGACGGCGCGTATTTTGGGTGGCGATCAAGTGTCTGTAGGGCAACCGGTTCAACTTTACAGCGATGTGCAAGGCTCTGCACCGATTGAGCAGACGTGGCAATTAGGCGATGGCAACGCAATTGAAGCGGACACCCCAACGGTGATCTTTGCCCAAGCAGGCGATTATCCCGTTCAATTGGAAGTGAGCAATCCACTCGGCACAGTCACGGCCGAAAAACTGATCTCTGTCGTCCCCGAACCGGCCGCGCTGTTCACGCTCGAACGCGCCACCGTCGGCACGGGGCAAGCGGTCGCCTTTAGCAACCAGAGCGGTGGTGCGCCCCCCGTCACTTTCACATGGGACTTTGGGGATGGTGCGACATCGGCCGAACGTGACCCCGTTCATGCCTTCGACACACCTGGCACGTACATGGTGCGTCTGCTGGCCGCAAACGAATACGGCACGGCCGAAACAGTTGTCCCTGTCGATGTGATGGCGGGGCCGACATTTGATGTGTTGCTCACCAATGATGTTGCTGTCGGTGAACCTGTTGTCGGTGAAGCGATTTTTTGGGCAAACGGTGATCCGCTCTCCTTCTTGTGGAATATGGGCGACGGCAGCACTGAAACAGGCGCAAACATTACACATACTTATAAGAAAGGCGGCACATATCAAGTGTCGATTATCGCTACCAATTCGGTGGGTGAGACAACATTGACCCGCGTGGTGCAGGTGCAGCAAGGGGATACATCGCTGTTTTTGCCTGTTTTGGTCAGTGTCGGCCGCACGGTGGCACAAGCCCCGGCCGACACACCTGCTGTGCAATCGGCGTTTGCTGCTATCCCGGCGATTGCTCCCTCGGCCGCCGACATCGACTTTGTGCCGATTGATCTATCCCGCGAAAGTGTGCCATTGGACAGTTCGCAAATTGAGCGACTGCTATGGTACGTCAATAAAGCACGGATGGCGCACGGTTTGGCCCCATTGACGATGGTGCTGGAAATGAACGATGCGGCCGAACGCCATACCAAAGATATGGCATACAACCGCTTTACCGCGCATACCGGGTCGGATGGATCGCGCCCTGCCACACGTTTGGCTGATAGCGGCTATACAGGTGTGTACACGGGCGAGGCGACGGCGTGGGGCTTCCCGTATCCGAGTGAGGCCGTTACATTTTGGCTCAATAGCCCGTCCCATCGGCCGATTATTCTCAATCCGTATGCGACTGATTTAGGGGTGGCGTACACACGGGATGCGACTGCGCCCAGCGTACATTACTGGACGACTGAGTTTGGTTATGGTGCGTCAAATGAGGTGCAATATGTGCCTGTTTCGGCCGAACCGGGTGATGTGGTGCGGCGGTCTGTATCGCCACCTGTGGCGGTCAATAGTGCCGCGCCTGTCGTAGCGGCCGAAGCTGATACGGCAGTTGTGCCGACGGCCGTGCCAGCGACGGCATCCCCTTTGCTACAGCCAGAACCGACGGCCGCCGAGACAAATGGCGGCTCGACCCAAGCGATTCCGACTGTGCCACCTATTGTTTCGAGCAATGTGATTATTGAAGTGACGGCCGAACCAACCAGTACGCCGCAAGCGATCAGCACGGCGCGACCTGTTGTGATCGCAACCAATACGCCGCGCCCGTTGCCGACAGAGACGGCCGTGCCGCCATCGCCAACATCTGTGCCGCCGACATCTGCGCCATCAACATCTGCACAACCGACGGCCGTGCCACCTACCCAGACACCGATTCCTTCGGCAACCGTTATACCCGCCACCAATGTCCCGGCAACGAACGTCCCGGCCGCGACCAACACCGCCACCCACACACCGACCCCCTGGCCGACAAAAACACCGTGGCCGACCAAGACCAATACGCCCGTGCCACCGACAGTCATCCCCTGGCCAACCAAGACCCCATGGCCAACGGCTACGAATACATCTGTCCCGGTGAGTGCGATTGTCACATCTACCCCGCGGCCGACCAACACACCGATTCCACCCACCGCTACCGCCACGCCATGGCCGACAAAAACACCGTACCCCACCAACACCGCCACGCCATGGCCGACGAAAACACCATACCCGACCAATACGAACACACCTTTACCTACCAGCCTGCCGACAACACCGACAAACACGCCTCGCCCGACCACGACTCCGGTAACGGTGACACCGACCAATGTGCCTACGGAGCTACCTGCCACCGCCACGCCTGAGCCAACTGTCGCGGTTTCTGCCACTGAAACGGACACGCCACAACCAACGGCCGTTCCTGCTACCAATACACCTGAGCCGACACCGACCAGCGCTGTACGATCAGAAAGCGTTGTGATCGGTGAAGAAGATAATGAAGTAGAAGCAGAGAATGTCGAAATTGTTGAGGAAGATGATGAAGTTGAAGAAGAGACGGCCGCGCCTGTCACTTTCAACACCGCCCCGCAAGGATGTCGCTATGCGGGTGATGATTGGGTGTGCAGCCTCAGCATTCGCGCAACGGGCGGCAGTGGTCTCTACATCATTTTTGTGGACGACAGCACGTATGAAACAGATGGCGGGGCATTGCACCCCGTTCGTGCGCCGCGCTGTGATGTCTGGTCGGCCGAAATCACCGTCATGGATCGCGTTGATGGCAATAGCTCGCAACGTACTATTTCCATCGACCCCACTGGTGCAACCGTAGGCGGCATGTTGGGCGATGGATGTACGGAGTGACGAGTTGATGGCATGTGTTGAAGATGCCGTTCAATCATTAAACTGTCACGTGTCGATCAAAAGCTGCCATACACTTATTCACTGTCAAACCCACTCGTCATTCATAACTCGTCGCTCGTAACTTGTAACTATGTATTCATCCCTCATTTCCGCTACACAACTCCATGAACAGCAAACCCCAGCGTGGGTGCTTGTCGATTGTCGCTTTTCTTTGGCAGATACGGCCGCCGGCCGTGCCGCGTATGAAAGCGCACATATTCCGGGGGCGATCTACGCTCATTTGGATGATGATTTGAGCAGTGCTGTGCCGTTGACAGACAACGGCCGCCATCCTTTGCCATCGGCCGAGCAGATGCGCGAGACGTTCGGCCGTTTTGGCATTACACCGACGACGCAAGTGGTGGTGTACGACAATTTAGGGGGCGCGATTGCCAGCCGTCTGTGGTGGATGTTGCGCTATATGGCGCATGAGGCAGTGGCGGTGCTGGATGGCGGGATCGATCATTGGCTGGCGGCCGGATTGCTTACCGAAGCTGGCACAAATGAGAATAAGACGGCCGTCTTTACTGGTGTTCCCCATGAGCAAATGCTGGTTACGCTCGATGATTTGATGGCAGATGATGTGCCATTGCTGATCGATTCACGTAGCCCCGGCCGTTATCGTGGCGAAAGCGAACCGATTGATCCGGTGGCCGGACATATTCCGGGCGCGGTCAACTATTTTCATGCAAACAACCGGGATGAGAATAAATTACACCGTCCGGCCGCGCAGATTCGCGCTCAGATCGATGCGGTGTTAGGGGATGTTACGGCCGATAATGCAACCTTCCATTGTGGCTCTGGTGTCACCGCTTGCGCCAACATCCTTGCCACCCAGTACATCGGGTTGCCCATGCCCCGCCTCTACGTCGGCTCATGGAGCGAATGGTGCCGCGATACCGATTTGCCCGTCGCCCAAGCGTAGCGTTATTTTTTCTCGTTCATGCTTATGAGTCCCCTGAAACAACCTATGTAAGCGTCTAAAAATTAGTTCCCTGTTAGGTTTGGCGGCAAACTGCACGAGAGTAAAAAAATGGTCGCACGGATTGAACGGAAAACACGGATATTCACTGATTTCTTTTCATATTAATCCGTCCTATCCGTTAAATCCGTG
>CALECP010000314.1 GCA_937949915.1 uncultured Anaerolineae bacterium | reverse complement strand
AACACGTATAAAACAAAAAAGCGGCCGTATGCTTTCACACACGGCCGCTTTCTCAAATCTGTTCGTTAAAACAGAATTATTTCAATTCAACAGATGCGCCTGCTGCTTCAAGAGCCGCTTTCGCTGCTTCTGCATCATCTTTGCTCGCGCCTTCTAGGATATTGCCTGGTGCGCCGTCAACCAACTCTTTTGCTTCTTTCAAGCCGAGGCTGGTCAGTTTACGTACTTCTTTAATCACGTTGATCTTCTTTGCACCAACGTCTGTCAGAACCACGTCGAACTCTGTCTTCTCTTCAGCCGCAGCAGCCGCTTCGCCGCCACCGGCCGCGCCGCCCATCATACCGGGCATCATCATCATGCCGCCGCCACCAGAAGAAGCTTCTACGCCCCACTCTTCTTCCAAAGCTGTAACCAGCTCTGAGATTTGGAGGACAGTCATACCATTCAACATTTCTTTAATTTCGTTAATGTCAGCCATTTTAATATCCTTTTATTATGCCGGGATCATCATTGTGCGATCACCAGTGCTTATTTTTATGTTTATGCTTCGCTTTCTTGTTCTTGTTTCTGCACATACGCATTCAGTACGTTGACCAATTGCGTGGTGCTATTATTCATCACAGACACGAGATCACGTGCCGGTGCGTTCATCACAGTCACAAGATTACGGGCAGGTTGGAGCATCATGCCCAACAATTTGACCTGTAGCTCTTGTTTAGACGGCATCTTCGACAGTGCTGTGACTTCATCTGCGCCCATCACACTTTGGTCGAGTAAACCACCGTTGAGCGTGATTGGCAGGTCTTCGTCGTCACTGCGTTCGACCAACATCTTCGCCATTGCAGGCGCATCGTCGAGTGCAAAACTAACAGCCGTCTGTCCGTTGAGTAGGTCTTTCGGTGTCGGCCGGTTGGTTTGCTCCAGCGCAACACGGAAAAGCGTGTTCTTGGTGATGTGGAATGCACCACCCTGCTCACGAATAACCGTCCGCAATGCCTCAACCTGCTTCACAGACATACCTTTGTATTCTGTAAAAAAGACTGCTTCACTACGATTGATCAGATCGACATATTGTGCGACCAATTCATCTTTACGTGCTTTTGAAATAGCCAATTACATTCACCTCCTTTGGTGAAAGATTCCGCACCCACCACAATCAAGCAATGCGGCGCGGGGTTTATCAGAAACAAAAAATCCTCATGTCGGCCGACATGAGGATTCAGATAAAACGGTTATCAGCCATACGGCGACCACCGATAAATTTCTATCTTACGCCCCGCCTCGGCTGGCATGTTTAATCCAGAAAATCTGGAACCAACTGTCTCTGGTAGAGTTTAGAAAATCAATTTTTAATTGACGCTTTTTAGGGCGACCAAGATTCTATAACTGTAACGGCCGGATGTCAACTCTTTTGCCAATTTTGCGGATTCGTCGATGGAATTTCGAGCTTAATGCCCGGCCCCATCGCATTGACAACCACCAGTTTACGCATGTAAACGCCTTTGATACCATCTGGTTTGGCGCGGACAATCGTATCGAGCAATGCATTCAAATTATCGAGCAGTTGCTCTTCTGAGAAGCTCGCTTTGCCGAATGGGGCATGGATATTAGCCGTCTTGTCCACACGGAACTCAACACGTCCCGCTTTCGCTTCTTCAATCGCACGAGGCAAATCATTGCCCGGTACAACTGTTCCCGCTTTCGGGTTTGGCATCAAATTGCGCGGGCCCAGCACACGGCCGAGACGACCCGCTTTACCCATCATGCGCGGCGTAGCAATCGCCACGTCAAAATCGACCCAACCGCCCTGGATTTTCTTGATCACTTCATCATCTGCGATCACGTCTGCACCCGCTTCTTGCGCGATTGTTGCGTCTTCACCTTCGGCAAACACCAATACGCGCACTTTTTTGCCCAAACCATGTGGCAAAACAACCACTTCACGCACTTGCTGGTCAGCATGGCGCGGGTCTACGCCCAAACGGGCATGAAACTCAACGGTGGGGTCAAATTTAGTGGTAACAGTTGCTTTCAGCAGCTTGACTGCTTCGGCCGGTGTGTACAATTTGTCGCGGTCGATCTTTGCGGCCGCTTCGAGATATTTACGTCCTCTTTTAGGCATGACAAAACTCCTTGTGGTACCATCATTTGCCGCTAGGCAAACTCCCACAATGTTGATAATTAATTGATTTCAGGTTATTCGGGTGCGCCTTCAACGACCAAGCCCATGCTCCGCGCTGTACCAGCGATGACACGTGCGCCATTATCGAGATCATGTGCGTTCAGGTCAGGCAATTTAATTTCTGCAATATCGCGCAACTGCTGCCAAGTCACTGTCCCCACCTTTTCGGTGTTGGGGATAGACGACCCTTTTTTGATGTCAGCCGCTTTGCGGAGCAGATCGGCCGCGGGTGGTGTTTTCAGCTCCAGAGAAAAGCTACCGTCACTATAGACAGTCACTTCAACTGGAATCACCTGCCCCATTTTATCCGATGTCTTCGCATTGTACTCTTTGCAGAAGCCCATCAGGTTGATACCGTGTGGGCCGAGAGCCGTACCAACTGGGGGTGCTGGATTTGCTTTACCAGCCGGAATTTGGATTTTTACAACCGCTTTAACTTTTTTAGCCATCTATTTAACTCCTGAAGTGCAAACGCTAGGGTATCTAGCTCCTTCTTAAAGGAAAGGCATGATCGCACAGCGACCAAACCCTCATTTATACTTTTTCAACTTGGGCAAAATCGAGTTCAACAGGCGTTTCACGGCCGAAGAACGATACCATCACTTTGACCTTTGCCCGGTCGCCGTCAATCTCGCTCACCGAGCCGATCATCTCCACAAAGGGCCCGTTGCGAATCCGCACCTTTTCACCAATGCGATAATCGAACTTGATAGTGGGCGAGCCTTCTTCCATATTTTTCAAAATACGGGCGACTTCATCCTCACGGAGCGGTGTAGGATCGTTGCCCATGCCCACAAACCCTGTCACGCCCGGTGTATTTCGCACCACGTACCAAGATTCTTCCGACAGGACTAATTGCACAAGGATATAGCCCGGAAAAACACGTTTTTCAACCGTCTTCCGCGATCCTTCCTTGATCTCGATCTCTTCTTTGGTCGGCACGACAACATCAAAGATGTAATCTTGCATGTTCATCGTCTCGATGCGTTGCTCAATCCCATGCCGGACTTTGTTTTCATAGCCTGCATAGCAATGGATCACGTACCAAGCACGTCCATCTTCTGGCTCTTTCAGAAGATTGGCCAGTATGCCGCCGCCATTTTCCTCACTCATCATCAAACCCCAAGGAACAGATTAACCAATGTTTCCAACCCTTTGGAGAACACGTAATCGAATGCGAACAGCAAAGCAGTCATCACGGCCGTAACCGCCAATACGATCCCGGTCAGTCGCCACGTTTCCGGCCGACTAAGCCAAGTCACTTTACGCATCTCGCCACGTACTTCACGGAAGTATTCGCTGATGCTAAATCTACTGCTTTTTTCTATCGTTGTATCAGACATTTTTTAACCTATGAGCCAGATGATGGCGTTTAACCAAAAAAATCACCCGGCATCGGGTGAATAAAGTTAACTTCCAACAGATGATACATTCTTCTCATTCTATTGGAAATTATGACAGGGGCGGCAAGACTCGAACTCGCGGCCCTCGGTGTTGGAGACCGATGCTCTACCAACTGAGCTACACCCCTAAATGTGGTAATTTCAGTACGCAACTTACCAGATCATACGATCTTGGTCAAGCTGGCATTCATGTTTACCCTCAATTGTTAACGCAGGGACACGGCAAGCCATGCCCCTACGGACAAATTAAATCAATTACGAAATGATTTTGTTGATAACACCAGCACCCACTGTCAGGCCACCTTCGCGGATAGCAAAACGGCTACCCTGCTCCAGTGCCACAGGTGTGATCAGTTCAACATTCATCGTCACATTGTCACCAGGCATCACCATTTCTTGTCCTTCTGGCAATGTGATTGCGCCTGTCACATCCATCGTGCGGATGTAAAATTGCGGCCGATACCCTTTGAAGAATGGTTTGTGACGGCCGCCCTCATCCTTTTTCAAGATGTACACTTCCGCTTCAAACTTCGTCAATGGCTTGATCGACCCGGTCGCTGCCAACACTTGACCACGGTTGATTTCTTCACGCTTGATACCACGCAACAAAATCCCCGCATTGTCACCCGCTTGTGCTTCGTCCAGCAACTTGTGGAACATCTCGATACCGGTGACTGTCACCTTCTCGACCTCTTCCGACAAGCCCACCAAGTCAACTTCTGTGTTGATCTTCAATGTGCCACGCTCTACACGGCCGGTCGCAACCGTACCACGACCCTGAATCGAGAACACATCCTCAACTGGCATCAAGAACGGTTTGTCCGTCTCGCGCTCTGGTGTTGGAATGTACTCGTCTACCGAGTCCATCAATTCATAAATCGGTGCGTAAGCTGGGTCGCTTGCGTCGTTACCGGCATTCAATGCCGCCAATGCGCTACCGCGAATGATCGGGGTCTCATCGCCGGGGAACTCGTAAGTATCCAACAACTCCATCAACTCCATCTCAACCAATTCGAGCAACTCTTCGTCGTCCATCTGGTCAATTTTGTTGAGGAAGATCACCATCGCCGGCACTTCTACCTGACGCGCCAGCAACACATGCTCGCGGGTCTGGGGCATCGGGCCGTCTGGGGCAGATACAACCAAGATCGCGCCGTCCATCTGGGCAGCACCCGTGATCATATTTTTAATGTAGTCACGATGGCCGGGGCAGTCTACGTGGGCGTAGTGGCGGTTTTCTGTTTCGTATTCGACATGCGAAATCGAAATCGTAATACCACGCGCTTTTTCTTCTGGCGCGTTGTCCACGTCTTCAAATGCGCTGTAGTCTGCCAATCCTTTCAATGAAAGGGCTTTCGTGATGGCGGCCGTCAAACTGGTCTTACCATGATCAACGTGTCCGATTGTGCCGATGTTTACATGCGGCTTGTTGCGTTCAAATGTACCTTTAGACATGCTTAT
>CALECP010000313.1 GCA_937949915.1 uncultured Anaerolineae bacterium | reverse complement strand
AGATATAAAAACAATGTTTTGCTTGTCAAACGTTGATGTTGAGCAAAAATTGTCAAAAAACAAGGATATTAGGAGAAAAAAATGAGTATACGTCAAAAAATCGTTATTGTTCCGGCCGTTATGTTGGCCATGCTTGTGTTGGCACTGACCAATCAGGCACACGCGCAAACAGTGACACCCCCATCTATTGCAGAGATCGCCAGTTCAGGTGGATTCACAACATTGGTGGCTGCACTCACCGAAGCGGGGCTTGTGCCTACATTTGCGGACTGTAGCAGCGGCCAGACATACACCGTCTTTGCCCCAACCGAAGAAGCGTTTGCTGATTTACCGACCGGGACGCTCGATATTGTCTTGGCAGACAACAACTTACTGACCAACATCCTGACTTACCATGTCATTTCTGGCACGGTCGGTTCTGCGGCTGTTGTAACGCTCGATTCTGCAACGACATTGCAAGGGTCAGACATCAGCATTGATGTTGGGAAAGGGGTTGTGCTTAACGACACGGTCAATGTCACGGCCGTCGATATTGCAGCGTGCAATGGTGTGATTCACATCATAGATGGTGTCTTGATGCCGCCAGACCCCACGGCCGTATCGCTCTCGTCACAAGACGTGTTGCCAGCATACACAGGCATCTTGGTGCTGACGGCCGCCTTGCTCGGTGTCTCTATAGCCGCGCCCAGCATCATACGCCGCCGTGTCTAATTTTTAGACTGTAAACTGTATTGTTTAGACTGAAAGACCCGCCTCTACAGTGACGGGTCTTTTTTTATGCCTTTATGACAGCCGAAAATAACTGTCCCCCGCACAACGACGGCATAGCGTCCGGCCGTCTGCCACAATCTCTCGCGCATTGATAATCTCTTCACCACACTGCTGACAATCGACCCGAATACCGGGCCGACTGATAATTTCATCGAGCGCAATCGTCAATTTGACCGCTTGCACACACAGTAGTTGCTCGTCTGGTAAGACACGATACGCCTCTAGGTAGGCGTGCCAACGGGATTGTGCGTTGGGGAATTGTTCTCGTGCGGCCGTTCTTGCTTGCGGATGGGGGTATACACGCACGGCCGTCCCTGTTTTGCGGTTGACCAGTGTCGCCGCCATCTTGCCATGATCGATCAAGTACGCTGTGCGCCGCACCATCCAGCAATTGGTCGCGGTGCAGATGCCATCGGCCCCACAGCCGTCTGTCTCTAAAAAGGCGATGATATGCTTGCGTTCGTTCCAAAAGCGCACGTGATTGTCATAGCTGATCAAGTCAAGCGTTTTGAGTGCCAGCAGTCCCATTCGCACCCCCAAAATTTGACGCGGACAGAGATGTTTGTGCCGTGCGGCCGATTCGTGTAAGTACTGATCAAGCATCGTTTGCCCTCCTACAAAAGACAGAAAACGGTCACGACATTAAGGGGTCGCCGTTGCCGTGACCGTTACAGTGACCGTCGCGGTTGCATCGGGATCGATGGTCGGCGTGGCGGTCGGCCGTGGGGTGCGTGTCGGCGTAGCGGTGGGGGTGGCTGTCGGCCGGAGCGACACCAATTCGACGACCAACACTTCTGGCTGTACCGAGCTAACAGTCACATCTTGAATCGGCACATCAACCGCCACCGCGATCTCGTGAATGCCCACCTCTAGCCCCGACATATCAAGCGTGACCGGTATCTCTTCTGGGCTGATGGTGTTTAGTAATTCACGAGGGCCAAATAGCACCACTTCAATCGTCTCTTGTTCTAATTCGGCTGCAAATTCGGCCTCATCTAGCCCGACTGTCTGCGGGGTGAGACGGAAGGTGCGTGGCTCTTCGATTGGCAAAATATCGACATCAACTTCGATGCGATCTTGACGAACGCGCTCCACACCATCGGGCAAAATCACATCGACATTGTACGATTGTGAGGCGCGTAACCCGTCGATGTTGATCTCTGTCGTTTGCACAGAAACGAGATCGGCGATCAATTCAGGTGCGCCATTGATGGTGATCAAGATCGGGTTGACTTCAACCCCAGCGCGGAGGAAGTTGTCGTTTGGGTTGCCAAGCAGATTGGGCCGCACAAGCACTGTTTTGTATCCCGGCCGTTCTACCACAGGAATGGTGACAAATACGCTGGTGCTGCTGGTATTAACAATCGGCTCACGACTGAGCAACACCGCATTGCCCTGGGCATCATAAAAGGAAAGCGGCCGATTGCGGGTCACTGTATCACGCGGGCTGTCTAAAAAGACATCTGTCCGCACTTCGACGATTTCGTTGACCCGTGTACTCGGCCCTGTCAGTACCACGTCGGATGGATTGGCGACCGATTGCTCTAGGCTGAACCCTTCGGCCGCCGAGCCGCGCAATTCGACGGCAACCGGGATTGTTTTTTCAATTTGTTGATCGATTTCGACTGTTGTTTCTTCGGGAAAGCGGCTGATGATGCGAAGCTGGGGATAGACGGCCGTATCGTACTGCACTTGCACCGGCACGGTCGAACCACCAAAATCGGCCGTGGTCAAATCGATCACCGCGTCAAATACAGAGGGGTTGATCGCATTCAAAACGGTGCTGGGGGCTTCCACGTCGATTTGGATCAGCGATGGCAATGAATTGATGACAACCGCATTTGTTTTATCGACGACGGTGAGCGGCAGCGTAAATTGGCGTGTGTCTAGCGGGTCAGAGTCGCGCACGCCGTCTGCCCAAATGATGATGCCCAATGCTAATGACAAGAGCAAAATCCATACGGTATTGGTGTCGATGTTCGGCCGTCTCATTGCCCATCCTCATTGCTATCGCCACCGAGGAAGGTGCGTAAAATTGTTTGTAGTTGGGGCAATGGCTGGCGGGGCAACATACGTCCTTTGTGGGCAATGGTGATCTGTCCCGTTTCTTCTGAGACGACGACGACCACTGCATCGCTTACTTCGCTGGTGCCGAGGGCGGCGCGGTGGCGTGTGCCAATGTCTTCTGACATGCGTGTGGAGGACAATGGCATCACACAAGACCCGGCCGCTAGGCGGCCGTCTCGAATGATCGCCGCGCCATCATGCAATTGGGCATCTTTATGAAAGACAGCCAGCAAAAGCGCAGACGATACCTCTGCATCTAGCTGCACACCGGTGTCGATATATTCCTGCAAGCCAGTCTGCCGTTCTATCACGATCAGCCCGCCATGCCGCCGTGTAGACATGCGCCGACACGCATCGACAATCGCATTGATCATTGCCTCTTCATCGTCTCTGTCTCGGAAATGGCGCAGCACCCCACCTGCTTCCCCGATCTGGGCAAAAAAGCGGCGCAATTCGTCTTGAAAAATTACCGGAATGGCGATGAACAGCGCGGGAATGGCGTTGCTGACCAATTTTTGGACGGCATAAAATTCGGGGACAAGGTTGATCAATAGGAGAGCGAGGGCGAACAGGGCAATGCCACGCAACACTTGTTCGGCACGTGTCCCACGCATTTGTGATAGCGCGAGATAGATGACCAATGTCACAATGGCGATGTCGAGGAATGTGATCCACGAAAGGCGGTCGAGGTAGAAACGAAGGTCAAACAGTTCCATTGATACAGTGATTATAGACTAGCAAAAGCGAACTGCTAAGGGGAAATTGTTACTTCTTAGATATGGCGCATTGAGCGGTTGTCAGAAATGGTGAAATACACGCTGCACAAGCTCTGTTTTCGGCGGGTGGAGGCGCATGGGAATTGGCGTGTAAATCATACTCATGGCATGTGATGGCGATGGGGTGCTGCGTGACTGAGGAGGGCAAATGTGGTATAATGCAACAGTTATATTTGGATGATTTTACGCTATAATCAAGCGTTTGGGCTGGCATAAAAAACGGCCGTTTTGGAGTAAATAACAGTATGGCAAATCAGTATACCGCAGATAGCATTCAAGTGTTGGAAGGATTGGAAGCCGTCCGGCGGCGGCCGGGCATGTATGTCGGTGGCACGGACATCAAAGCGCTGCATCACCTCGTCTATGAAATTGTAGACAACTCGGTGGATGAGGCGTTGGCCGGTCGTTGTGATCGCATCAGCGTGAAAATCCATAAAGATGGTAGCGTGAGCATCACTGATAACGGCGTGGGCATTCCAGTGGGCATCAATAAGAAAAAAGGGGTATCTGCCCTTGAGCTTGTGCATACAACCCTTCATGCTGGCGGTAAATTTGATAACGATGCCTACAAGGTTTCGGGTGGTCTGCATGGTGTGGGCGCGGCGGCCGTCAATGCACTGTCAGAGATTTTGCATGTCACGGTGCGGCGCGATGGGCATTTGTGGGAGCAAGAGTTCAAGCGTGGTATTCCTCAATACAGCGTGCGTAAAGTGCGGAAATTGAAAAAGGGAGAAGTCACCGGTACAACGACCCATTTCATGCCTGACTATGCAGAAATTTTTGATGCTGATCTTGAGTTCAAATATGAAACGCTGGTCAATCGTTTTCGTGAAATGGCGTTTGTAACAAGTGGCATTTATCTTTCGTTGATCGATGAGCGGGGCGCGATTCCAAAAGAGATCACTTTTTACTTTGAGGGTGGTTTGAGTGCGTTTGTGCGCTATCTGAACCGTAATCGTCAAGCATTGCATCCGCCTATTGTGGGCAAAAAAGAGGTTGTGCATGAGACGGCCGGGACGATTGAGGTGGAGATGGCGTTGCAGTATACGGGCGGTGTCACGACCTCTGAGTACTCGTTTGCCAATACGATCAATACACATGATGGCGGTACACATCAGAGCGGTTTACGCACGGCCGTGACGCGCATCATCAATTCGTATGCGCGTAAGCAAGGGTATTTGAAAGAGAAGGATAACAATTTCTCCAGCGATGATACGCTAGAGGGCATGACGGCCGTTGTCAACGTGAAGCATCCTGATCCACAGTTTGAAAGCCAGACAAAAGTGAAGTTGATGAACTCGGAAGTGCGGGGCATTGTGGCGGGGGTGACGGCCGATGCGCTGTCACAATTTTTAGAAGAAAATCCACGCTATGCAAAGACGATTGTCGAACGCTGTTTGACAAGTTCTCGCGCACGTGCGGCCGCGAAGAAAGCGCGTGAACTGGTAATGCGAAAGTCGGCACTCGAAAGCCTGACGCTCCCTGGCAAATTGGCCGATTGCTCGGAGCGCACACCAGAGAAGTGTGAGATTTACATTGTGGAGGGTGACAGTGCTGGTGGTACAGCCAAGCAGGGACGCGACCGCCACTTCCAAGCGATCTTGCCGTTGCGCGGTAAAATTTTGAACACAGAACGAGCGCGATTGGACAAAATTCTGGCTAACAATGAGGTGAAAGCGTTGATCTCGGCGCTAGGAACAGGGATCGGTGAGACGTTTACGCTCGATAATCTGCGGTACGGCCGGGTGATCATCATGACAGACGCGGACGTAGACGGCAGCCACATTCGGACGCTCCTGCTGACGCTGTTCTTCCGCTACATGCCAGACTTGATCAATGACGGTCATCTCTACATCGCCCAGCCACCCCTGTACATGGTCAAGGAAGGCAAAAAAGTGCATTACACCTATACAGAAGGGGAACAGGCGCGGCTGATGAAAACGATGGGTGACAAAAAGATCAAGCTGCAACGGTACAAGGGATTGGGCGAGATGAATGCGGAACAGCTTTGGGAAACGACGATGGACCCAGATGTGCGGACATTGCTACAGGTCACGGTTGATGATGCGGTTTTGGCAGACCAGACGTTTGATATGTTGATGGGTAGCGAAGTGGCTCCGAGACGGCGGTTTATTACGACAAATGCGGCCGAAGTCCGCAATCTGGATGTGTAAAAATTTGTACGATCCCGTAATTTTTGGTACTGACTCCAAAGATTATGATACTGAGCCACCATTTTTGGTACTGAGTCAGCCAAAAAGCATGTTTTTTTACTTGAAAGCCAAATTGAATGTTGATGGACTGCAATGATGACAGTCCATCACAAAAGGAAGCAAACTATGAAGTAAGTCAGTTAAGAAAGTGCAGTTGAGAGTGGGGGCGAATCCTCTCGTGCGTGATCATTTA
>CALECP010000312.1 GCA_937949915.1 uncultured Anaerolineae bacterium | reverse complement strand
TACATTTCGATGGTGAGGCGGACGACGCGCCGCATTGATAATCGGCCGTTGCGGATGCCAGATGCCAGATGCTCGGCCGCGCCCCGGCGTACTTGCCCCTGTTTCTCAGACGGCTCGTAAGCGTATGCTTGGGCATGATACACGCCCACCCGCTCTAAAAACTGCCCCACTTCCTGCGGCGATACCTCTGGTTTGAGCGTGAAAACTTGATCATCGTCTAGCCAATTTTGCAACGGCAAACGATTGTCGCTGCGCGTGACGGTGAACATAAAAAAGAGCGATTGCCCTTTGTCATACGCCACCGGATAGCTACGAAAACGATGCTGAGGAAGATCGTCCGCTTGCAGCGCATCTTGTTGATCGCGGAGGGCGGCATAGATCACCGCTTGGAAAAAGGTGTCCGCTTTCGGCCGTTGATACGGCCGTAACAGTGAATAACTCTCTGCTTCATCGACAAGCAAGCACAGCCCACTGTAATTGTTGAGCCGTGCCAGTGCGCTAACGGCCGTCAGCAAATACGCAATTTGTCGCGCATTGTGACCTACTTTGTAAATCGACGGAAATTTGATACCGCGTGGGGTGGCTGGGTTCATCGCTTTCACACGACGGCCGCCCATCGCCCACTGCATCCATGCTTTGCGTTGGCGGGAGGAGGCGTTGCCGGTGAGGGCGTATAGTGCCACGACGAGGGGGTCGATTTCGGCCGTACTCAGTTCGCGTAGACTGTCGGCCGTGGTGGCGTTGTCGGCCGATTTTTCCAGCAGCCAGCCCAATCCGCGCTCGTCTGTGTCTGGGTAGCGCAGATGGCGCATCGCCTCGCTATAAATTGCAAACGAACGATGAGGCGGCAACTCAAGCAAGTCAAGACTAACCGTCGCTACCAAAAAATTGCGCTGCAACGCCTCTTGTGTTGTCAACTCAACGATATGGCTTTTACCATATCCATATTCGCCCACGACAGCGCGTACTGCCCCGCCGTGTTGGTGTGCCTGGTTGAGGGCTTGACCGATGCTGGTGCGCTCGTGTTCTAAATCAATCGTTAATTCAGCGACGTGTTGGGCGGGCGCGATGCCCATTCGGAGTGATTCGATCAGTTGGCGGGCTTCAAATTGTGTTTTTTGCATGGGTGGGGGCGGGGTGTATTGCGATTGGGTAGAGAGGTCGGCCGCTGGGGGCGTATCGGCGTTAAATTCGCTGTGCGGCCGACGAAAACGCAGCCCATTGTCAAAGCGCACCAGCCATTCTGTGCCGTTGCGAAACACAGCGACGACTTGACCCTGACCAAAGTGCGCGTGTTGGACAACTGACCCAATCATCGACATATTAAATTTAGAAAGGCGCGGACTCACCACCCGCTAAATCGTCCACTTGGCCGCGCAAAATCGCTTGGGCATCCGCTTCGGTGATGGTGCGCTCTTCGCCAAAATGCTGCCGTGCCAACTCTGTCACAAACGATTTGACGAACAGGCGGCGATGGCTGACATCTAAGAAAACATCCCGCGCTACATTTGCCAAGATGGCGGCGTTCGCGTATTGAACGGCGTGATCAAAAGTGGTATCGAACGCGATTTCATAGATAGGGATCAACTTTTCGCCAATCGCCAGCATGAGATCGTCTTCGCTCAAATCGAGGTGTTCAAGGTTGATCAGGGGGCTGAAATGGTTGATCTGGCTAAACCGGCCGGGCGCACGAACGCGCTGTTGCAATGCCGGATATTTTGGCACAACGTCGTTGATAAATTGGGGCGGGGTGGCGTAGATGAACATCGCCCCCGGTAAATCTTCGCGGGTGCGGTCGATTACTTCGCGCAGGGTGTCGGTCGCTAATTTTTCCGCTTTGCCGCCCACGCTCGCCATGCGGTCTACTTCGTCGAACAGCAAAATGAGACCACTGTACGAGAGGGCGCGGATCACTTGGCACAAGGAGCGCAGCATCCGAAATGCATTCGGCCGGGTGATCTTGCCTGTCACGCCTACTTCGCGCAGCACTTTTGTATCGGCCGGGGTTGTCTTCTCGCCGCCTAGCCAGCGTGTTAATGAGTCGAGCCGCTCATCTTGCTGACGAATGAGGCTATCAAAATACGCAAGGACGGCCGCCTGATACGCAGGGCTGTCTATCGCCGTCGCTTCGAGCGTATCGACCACCCCTTGATAAAATGGATTCTTGAGCGTTTCCAGCGACAGCTCCCCGCCCGTGATCCGTTCGAGTGTGCCTTGCAAAAAGCGCATCAAGCCCGTTTCGTCGCTGACGGCCGCATCGGGTTCATGCCAGATCAGATTATTGACAACCGCTTCATAGACGGCGCGTTGATCGTTGTACGGCGTTTCGACCGGGCTGAGATCGACTTTGGAGACGGCAAAATTGCGCTCCCACGCCAAATCGCGCACACAGTATAGAAAATGGGATTTGCCACTGCCATAATCGCCGATCACCATTTTGTACGCCGCGCCGCCATCCTGTAAATAGGAAGAGAAGTAAAAAGTGTCGAGCGCATCGAGCAGCGATTGATTGCCGACATTGAAGTGGCGAATACCACGTGTGGGCGGTGTACCAAAGCTGCCCAGCACTTCGATGATCTGTCTAGCAAGAGAGCGCGAAAGTTGTGCGGTTGTGTCTGTCATGGTTGATTGTTGTCAGCCTCGTCGCCGCCGTAGGGACATGGCGCACCATGTCCCTAGGCGATGGGGCAGGTTTTAGTCGAACGTAATGTCGCTGTAATACTGTCCTTCGGTTGCCGTTTCGGGTAGCCAGATGCTCTTGGCAGCTTGCCCCGCCATGCTCTTGGTCGCTACGCCCAGGTGCATGATGTGCGTTGTGCCATCGACGACGAGGGAGGTGTCACCGCTTTCATTTAAGAGAACGAGATCGCGCACGAAAAGCACCCGTTCGTAATCTTTGAAGGTGCTGCGCGAGGGGGCGTTCCAAAAGCGGTTTGTTTGGCGGTTTAGTGTGATGGTGCTGAGAAGCTCGATCAGGTTGATACGGCCGCCTTGTGGTCGCGTTTTGCGTTTGGCGATGCAATCACTCCACGCCTGGTATATTTCACCGAGCAGGGCATCGTTTGGTTGACGCTGCAAGATGCGTTTTTGCTGCTGATCGTATGCTTTGATAATGGCGTTGAGCGAGAGCGGAATCGGCTTGGTGAGGGCTTCTTTTCCGTAGAACCATTGCCCTTTTCGCGCAGCCATATTGATCTGGAAAGCGAGCAAGCCAACGGAGAGTAGGGGCGGCCGACCTTCGACTGTTTCGCCGCGTGCGGCGAACGCATCGCGCAAATCTTTGGCGAAATCAAACGCGAGATTGTCGAGTGCGCTCTGCGTGGTGGTGGCGAATGCGGTGACAGCATCGGCTAATGTGGGGCTATCGACTTGGGCGGCGGCCGTCTCTAGCTTGGTCAATGCTTTCTGCATAGGTAGCGCGTCTACTTGGTCGGCCGAGGCTAACTTGATCGCGCCTTTGAGCGCACCCACAATTTGTCGCAAACTTTGGAATTGCGGGGCGATCTCTGCTTCGGCCGCCTCTAATTTTTCCAGTAACGCTTCCATATTTATTTCTCCACTTTTTTGTATTTTAAGGACGGCCGTGATTTTAAGCATATTGTATGCTTTCGGCAAATGTTGTCCTTCTATTAATATTTTTGCCCTGTATACGATGACTAATTGATTGGGGTGGGGTGGGGTGGTAAGGACACGATTAGTGGTAAGGACACGATTAATCGTGTCCC
>CALECP010000311.1 GCA_937949915.1 uncultured Anaerolineae bacterium | reverse complement strand
TTAACCACGCCCTGTACTTCAATATCATTTTGAGGAACTTCAATCGGTTCAAAGCTGGGATTGGCTGGCTGGAGGCGAATACGGCCGTTTTCATGGAAGTAGTATTTGAGTGTCGTTTCCTCACGGCTGATAATCCGAGCCGCGACCATATCCCCATTTTTCGCTTCCGTTTGCTGACGCAAAATGACAAGATCGCCATCATTGACCAACGCATCGATCATCGAGTCGCCACTGACGCGCAGCGCATAAAGCGCATCTGTGTCGCCATTGAGCATAGACGAACCGATTTCGAGCGCGTCATCATCTTCGTAAGTCGCAAAGTTGGAGTCGCTGAATGGGATCGGCTCACCCGCGACGATATTGCCCAACAATGGCAAGCGTACCATGCCGTTTGCACCCACATCAACCAGCCCAAATTGCCGCCGTGCCTGATCGGTGATGCTCAATCCACGTGAGACTTCGGCATCCCGTCGGAGCAACCCTTTATCGACAAGGCGATTGAGGTTGTAGTTGACGACAGAGGTGGAGCTAATGGTACACGCTTTGCCGATCTCACGAATGGTAGGCGGCCGGAAATTGTCGGTGGTGTAGTCAGCGATATATTGAAGGATATTTTTTTGACGGTCGGACAAACCTTTCTTTTTAGCCATGACAGTTTTTACTTCCTTAGTGTAGATGATAGATGATCTTGTGTTCTATCAGACAGATATTCTAACGCTCGTTTGTTCGCAGTATATTCGGAACAAACGAGCGTGTCAAGGGTTTTTCCCACAATAACCCACAGATCGCGCCGCTTTATCCCCGTTTTCCCCACATATATCCTGCACATTACCCACAGGTACGCTATTTTTGCGGCCGTTTCATCAATAGAACAAGCACCACCATTGTCGCGGGATAGAGCGCAGAAATGAGCAATGCGGGCCAATAGCTGCCGGCCATGTCCCGGCCGACACCATAGATCAACGGCCCCAAGCCAGAAGCGAATGAGGCGATAGTGCTTGTCAAACCAGAGATCGCGCCGAGGTGTGCGCGGCCGAAATAATTGGCGTAGACGACACTGCTGACGACGCGCATCGTACCACTCGATATGCCAAAGACGATACCATAGGCGATAGCCAAGAAAGATGAGCCGATACTTGTAGAAACAAGAATGGTGATCGCTTGTAGGAGAAGACCAAATGCAAGCATGTATTTGATATTGATGCGGTCGGTCAGCCACCCACCGGGAATGCTGACGAGAGCGGTGGTGAGCGACATGGGGACAAAAATGGCGGCCGCAAGGTTCGCGGACAGTCCATTGTCGGCAAAAATACTGACGATATGGAACGTTAACCCTGTGTTGAGCATGGCACTGGAAGCGATACTGAGCGTGATCAGCCAGAAGGCGGCCGTGCGTATCGCTTCAGCCCGTGTCCAATTTTGTTCGGCCGGGATGTCTGGTTGCTTTGGGTCTATTAAATTGACGAGACCCGCATCAGGCAGCAAGCGGTACCGTTCCGGCCGTTCCCGAAAAAACAGGTAGCCAATCGGCAACATGATGCCCAGTACCATTGCGCCCAACACAAAATACGCGCCCCGCCAACCGATTTGGGGAATCAGCCAATTGATCAAGTTGGGAAAGAGACCCGGACCCAAAATAGCAGAGGCAAATGTGCTGATGCCCAGCACAAAACCGCGTCGCCGCACCCACCATTGGTTGATCACATTCAGGCTAACAATAACAGTGCTGCTTTGCCCAAGCATTCGCATAAAAATGATGCCGAGGAGCAGCATCCACGCATTTTGCACCATGCCCATACCGATGCAGACCAGCCCAAAGCCAAGCGAAATGAGGACAACCATCATGCGGTTGCCACGTCGGTCGATGGCACGGCCGATGAAGGGCAAGGCTAGGCTGCCGATCACCGTTCCGGCCGCGTACAGGGTGCTGACCAGCGACCGACTCATACCGAGATCGTTGATAAATTGCTCGATAAAGATAGAGAAAGAGTACGTTTGTCCAGGGCTGGACATGATAAGACCGATGGTGCCGACGACAAGAATCACCCAACCGTAATGCACAGGCGATTTATTAATGATGCGACTACTCAGGTCAGGTTCAGTTAATTTGTCTACTTTCATACTGTCTCAGGGGGGATTGGTACTCTAGATCGTTTATTTGTCTATTTTGTGGGTGCATCATATCATGGCGGCCGTTCCCAGGCACTGAATAGAGTGAATGGATGGTAACGGACGAGGAAACAGCAACGGCATGAAAACAGCGACAAAACATATCGAATTTGGCGACGGCGAACGGGTATTGCATTTTTCGGGGGCGAATGGATTTGCACCTGCAACCTATCAGCAATTTCTGGGTAAATTAGGTACACATTTCCGGGTGGTAGCGTATAACAATCGGCCGCTCTGGTCGGCCGAAAACCCCTGGGAAACACTCGTCGATTGGCAGCCATTCGCCGATGATTTGATCGCGTTTTTGGACGAGCAGCAATTGTCAGATGTGATCGGCATGGGGCATTCGCTCGGCTCGGTGGTCACGATGTTGGCGGCCGTCAAGCGTCCCGATCTGTTTCAATCGCTCGTCATCATCGAACCGCCGTTGCAAATGCCAGATGTGTTTGCTCGGTGGATACAAATGCGTGAACAGATCGATCTCAAAACGCTGCCAATGGTCGCCAGTGCGCTCAAACGACGCAACCATTGGCCCGATCAAGAGACCGCCTACGCCCGTTATCGCGCCAAACGTTTCTTCGCGTCGTGGCCCGACCAGACGATTCGGGATTATGTGACGCATGGGCTGATCAAAAATGAAGATGAAGATAAGAACGAAGATGGATGGCGGCTGCGTTTCCCCCCGTTGTGGGAGGGTTGGATATTTGCTTCGATCCCGCTCAATGTGTGGGAACAAATCGCCAATATCACCATACCGATGACGGTGCTACGAGCAGAGAAAACAGATGTGATCACGGCCGAAGCGTGGCAACATTGGCAAGCGCAACAACCAGATACGCGCTTTATCGAGCTGCCCGGTGTGGGACACATGCTCCCTTTCGAGCGGCCGGAATGGATAGCCGACACCGTGATCAAAATATGCGATTTTTAGGGCTGGATTTTTGAGCGAATCGGCCGAACCCGTTAAACTACAATTATGAGTGAAGAAACTGTCATTTCCGCCTTCTATAAATTTGTCGCGCTGCCCGATTATGTCGCCATTCAGCCCGATCTACATGCGATCTGTCTCACCAATGGCATCAGAGGATCGATCTTGCTGGCGGCCGAGGGGATCAATGGCACAATCGCCGGATCACGTGCCGGAATTGACACTGTTTTCGCATGGTTGCGAAGCGATGAACGGTTGGCTGATCTAGAAACGAAAGAGTCGTATGCGGCCGCGCCGCCGTTCAAGCGCATGAAGGTGCGACTCAAGCAAGAGATCGTCACCTTTCGGCAAGCGGTAGACCCCACGGCCGAGGTGGGCGCGTATGTCGATCCGGCCGCTTGGAACGCGCTGATCAGCGATCCAGAAGTGGTTGTCATCGACACCCGCAACGACATCGAAGTAGAACTCGGCACATTTGAGAACGCCATTAACCCAGAGACAGTATCGTTCACACAATTCGCCGACTTCGTGGAACACCATCTCGACCCAAACGAGCATAAAAAGGTGGCGATGTTCTGTACGGGCGGCATTCGCTGCGAAAAAGCGACCGCTTATTTGCTGCAACGCGGCTTTGAAAATGTGTATCACTTAAAGGGCGGCATTCTCAAATATCTGGAGGAAGTTCCGGCCGAAAAGTCGCTCTGGCAAGGAGAATGTTTCGTCTTCGATGAGCGCGTCACCGTTAACCACGATCTCAAACCGGGCAAATATGCGCTCTGTCATGGCTGCTGGCAGCCGGTGCGAACAGGCGATAAATTGTCACCAAAGTATGAGGAAGGCATTTCGTGTCCGCGCTGCTACGATAGCCTGACAGAAGAACGCCGTGCCAGCCTACAGGAACGACAAAAGCAGATGAAATTGGCGGCCGCACGGGGGGAATTGCATGTCGGCCGATAGATTGTCAACTACCCATCGGCCGCACAACGAAACCCGATCCCATTGTCAAATATCTCTGGGTCTTGTTGAAAGCGATCTGTGCTGCGAACACCATTCATCGCACTCTCGAACGAGCCGCCCCGCACCACCTTAAAATCGCCATCGGCCGCACCTGTTGGATTCAGCACATCATCCGCAAGATAGGGCGCGTACCAATCGGCCGTCCATTCCCACACATTGCCTGCCATATCGCCCACACCCCACACACTCGCGCTGCCCGGAAAACGGCCGACCGGGGCCGTCTGGGCAAAGCCATCGTCAAACGCATCCGCATAAGGCAGCGTACACCGCGCATCACAAAAATTAAGCCGCGCTGGTTCAAATTCGTCCCCCCAGGGGAAAATCGGTGCATCTGTCCCCCGTGCTGCCTTCTCCCATTCAGACTCTGTAGGCAGCCGTAGCCCTTGCGCTTCGCAATAATTGGTTGCTTGCTCCCACGTCACCGCCACAACGGGATGTTGCGGCCGTTCCTTATTCTCAAATGGCACAACATCAAGCGGCGGGGTGCAATCACCCGCGTCGATACAGGCCGCATATTTCAGGTTGGTTACAGGCAGTTGGTCAATCGCATACTCATCCAATGTCACCGTGCGAACAGGTGCTTCGTCGGCGCAACATTCGGCCGAACACGCCCCACTACCCCGCGCCTCATCACATAGTTCTACCCCCCGTGCGATCTGCTCGGCCGTACTGCCCATCACAAAATCACCGGCCGGAATAACCACCATTGTGTGCAGTCCCGCGGCCGTCTGCACCTCGCGCACAGTCGCTTCAAGCGCACCATCATCACCGCCGCCACTTCCCCCACCAAGCTGACTCCATGCCAGCCACCCCACGGCCGCCAGCACAATCAAACCAAGCAAAAATGGCACAAGCGGCCGTTTCTTTGTCGGCTCTGGTGTGGGCGCAACGGGTGTGGGCAGCGGCTCATCGAACAAAACAGTGCTGGGAGCAGCCACGGCCGTCCCCAGTGCATTGGCAAATTGGGTCGCGCTGCCAAACCGGGCGGCTGGCTCTTTTGCCATTCCCCGCGCCAGGGCGGCCTGCACGGCCGCCGGTTGTCCGGCCGCCAGTGGCACACTTTCATTGATGTGCTTGAACATGTATCCGGCCGCATTGTCGGCCGCAAAAGGCACTTCTCCTGTCAGCAATTGATACGTCATCGCCGCCAACTGATATTGGTCAGTCGCGGCCGTTGGTGTCTCCCCCCGCCACTGTTCTGGGGCCATAAATTGAGGCGTTCCCAACACGCTCTGCGTCTGCGTCATATCCGTCAACTGAGCGATCCCAAAGTCAGCCAATGTCGGCCGTCCTTGTTCATCGAGCAACACGTTCGACGGCTTTACATCCCGGTGGATCACATTTTGACGATGGGCATAATCAAGCGCATCCGCTATCGTTTTGACAATCGCTATCGCTTCCCCGGCGCGAAGCCCCGCGTCCAGTTTGTCGGATAATGTTCCCCCCGTCATGTGGGGCATCACGATATACGTTTGATCGTCGGCCGTGCCATAATCATAGATCGGCAAAATGGCGTGATGGTTCAGCTTGGCGATCAATTTTGCCTCGCGCTGAAAGCGAGCCAGCGTATCGGCCGATTGATGGGGCAGCACTTTCACCGCCACCGTGCGGTCTAGCAAATCGTCGTGCGCGGCATAGACAATCGCCATCCCGCCCCGTCCTATTTCATGTGTTGTTGTGTAGCGGCCGAACTGTTTTGCCATCGCTTATTTCACTCATCTCCAAACAACGAATGCCACAAATCCATATCATCCTGCGTTAACAACGAATCGTCATCGACGGCCGGGCCACTGCCTTCGCGCACCACTTTTTTCTCCTGCGTCTGTGCGCCCGGTGCGCGTTTCGCCCGGATCGATGTTTCATGCACCGAGATAATTTCGCGCTCCCCGCCAAACAGTTGTAGCCATTCAGACACTTCATCTTGCGACAACATCCCTTCGCGTGATTCAGTGCGCTTTGTCGGCCGGGTCGGCTGCGGAACAGGTTCGGGCGCGGCCGGTTTGGGCTGGTACGGCTTGATCTCAAGATCGGGTTCGCCGCCAAACATCTGTATCCACGCATCGACCTGCTCTGCTTTCATCAGCGGCCGCACTGTTTCTTGCTCATCCGGTTCGGCGATGTCGGAAAAACGGTTGCGTTCGGCCGCCATATCCCGCGCAAAATCCTCTGACTTCATGGTGGGGATGCGACGGTTGTCCGCTTGCTTCAAAATCGCATTGTCGCTCGTCACGATCTGGAACGATTTGCGATCTTTGATGTTGTACATGAACGTGATGATCCAATCATCGGCCGTGCGTCCCTTTGGCACAAACACAGGCTTGACCATCTCGCTGCGTACCTTCGCCCACTGCGACCCCGGCACACCGCCATCAAACACGACGATCACGCGCCGATTTTTGCCCACGGCCGCCCAGTTGAGCAACCGCAACACTAACTTCGCCTCATCGTCCGGGTCGGAGAGGCTAATGCCATCGATCTTGCCAATCAAATTGTGTCCGTCAATTACATAGTTCATCGCTTCTATTTGTCCACATTAGCTATCATTAGGGCAAGCAAAATCTTCAAACCACTCATTCGCTCGCACGTCGTCGAAAACGGGCGATCCGTTCTGCGATTTCGTGCAGAATCTGTCTGATTTCAACCATATCGGCCGTATCCAAATGCGTTTCCAACAATTGGAGCAAAGCATCCGTCTCTGGCTCGTACTGTTCGAGCAAGCGTGACACATCGCTTTCATAAATAGCGACTTTGTTGAAATTGCCTTGTCGATAGAGCGATGGCAGCGCATAGAGTTTAAGCGCGATCAACCCTTCCACACTCGCCGTTTGGATCACTTGGTCTTGGAAAACACGTGCGGCCGTATAGTCTCGTTCGACCGCTTTGAATAGCGTATTGGTCGTAAACAATAAATCGATCTGTAACGCGCCCAAATGCCCCCGCGCAAAGTTAGCATTGCGGCTATCAATCACGATTTCAGGCAATTGTTTGAGCGATGGTAACGATATGATCAAGCCGATGTCTTGTGTATTGCGCCCTTCTACATATTGCAGCATGGCGATACCACCAACCAACACATAATTGATCTGCCGCTCGTGAAGCAACACAAACAAATCACGTGTAGCGTTGATCAAATCTGATTCGTTCATCGGCCGCCCCCAATTACGCGGGTCAAATGCCACACCGTTACGGATAACTTCGCCAATCGACTGCTGTTCAAACACCATAAACGCATAATAACACAGATTCCTATGCGGCCGATAAGACCTCTAATTTGGCAAAACTAGCCGCCAGTCGCTTGATCCCCGTTCCCGGAAACGCCACCGTCACTTCCTCATCATTACCCGTCACCTTCGACTCGATCACCACCCCCTCACCAAATTTTGCATGAGCCACTTTTTGCCCCGTTTTGTATTGCGCCACCACCGTCTTGCGCTCCTCTTCAACTTGGTGGCGCGGCTTCGGTAGCTTCTTTTCTGGGATAGTCGGCGGTGGGGCCGGCCGCGCATAGCGATCCCCCCGTTGTCCGCCATAGCTGCGCTGTGTGCCAACACTTCCCGCACGGTGGCGGGGCGGCTTATTGTCCCAGCTTGTCATACGGTTGACCGCTTGCTCCTGTCGTTGCGCGTACTGGTTGCCACCTTCTACAAGATGCGTGGGTATCTCGCCCAAGAAGCGAGAGGGATTGCTGGTATTCGACATACCGTACAAGCTGCGCCGGAACGCATGAAGCAAGTACAACTGCTGCTCGGCGCGGGTGATGCCGACATAAAAGAGGCGGCGTTCTTCCTGCATCTCTTCCATGTCATCCAATGTGCGGCTGTGAGGCAAAATGCCATCTTCGACCCCGGCGATAAAGACGACCGGGAACTCTAACCCTTTGCTGGCATGGAGCGTCAGCAGGGTGGGCGCGTTTGTGCCTGCTTCTAAATTATCGACATCGGCCACCAGCGCGATCTGTTCGAGAAAATCGGGCAGCTTCATCGTCGGGTCGCTCTCGGCAACCCCCTTAAACTCCAGCACATTAGCCCAGCGATCTCGCCCTTCGTCTGTGCCATCGTCCAGATAGCCGTGAAAGTCGATTTGTTCGATGATGCGTGCCACCAAGTCGCCTACAGTCAGCGTCTCGCGGCTGGCGATCCAGCCGTTGAGCAAATTCCCAAAGCGGGTGAGCGCGTTTAAGGCACGGCCGGAAAACGGTTGCTCTAGCTCACGATCCAGCGCGATCAAGATGACCGCTTCCCCCGCTTGCACCCCGTTTGCACGTCCCCACGCTTCCAGCTTTTCCAGGCTCGCTTTGCCGATGGCGCGTTTCGGTGTGTTGATGATGCGGCGCAAGCTCACTTCGTCACGCGGGTTGTGAATCAGTCGCAAATAGGCGATCAGGTCTTTGATCTCACGACGGCCGTAAAAGCGCGTCGCCCCCACCAAACGATACGGCAGTCCGGCGCGTAAAAACGCCTCCTCCAGCGCACGCGATTGCGCGTTGGTGCGATACATCACCGCATGATCGCCCGGTTCGCGCCCCATCATCACGCCCCCGGCAATCGTTTTCACGATAAAGTCAGCCTCTTCTGTCTCGTTGTACGCTTCGCGGATGGCGATTTTGCCACCCCCCTTGCGCTGGGTGAACAAATCTTTATGCACACGCTCTTTGTTGTTCTGGATCACCGCTTTGGCAGCATCTAAAATCAGTTGCGTCGAACGATAATTTTCTTCGAGCAACACTTGCACACATTCAGGAAATTCGTCGCGGAATTTTTTCAGGTTGCGGTAATCTGCGCCACGCCATTTGTAGATCGATTGGTCGCTATCGCCCACGATGAACAAGCTCCGGTTGGCGGCCGCCAGTCGCGTGATCAAGCTATATTGCACCCCATTTGTATCCTGAAACTCATCTACGAGAATGTGCTGAAATTGCGCCTGGTACTTTTCAAGCACACCCGGCACCTCATCAAACAAGCGCACCGTGACGAATAATAAATCGTCAAAATCCATCGCATTATTGGCGACCAGTGTCGCTTGATAAAGGGTATAGACACGCTTGGTGACTTCCGAAATATAGTCGGCCGATTCATAAAATTCAGGCGTGATCATGCGCTCTTTCGCTTTGCTAATCCGTGTGAGCATGTTGCGCGGCTGGAACTTTTTCTCGTCCAAATTCAGTTCTTTCAGCACTTGCTTCATCACCTGCTTCTGGTCGTCCGCATCGAAAATCACAAAGTCGGCCTGATAGCCAAACACTGTCAAATTAGTAGTCTCGCGGCGCAGCAACCGGGCGCAAGTCGAATGGAATGTTCCCATTTGGATGCCGCGCAAGCTGCCCCCATCCATCAGCTTCTCGATACGCTCACGCATTTCGCGGGATGCTTTGTTCGTAAATGTGACCGCCATGATATTCCAGGGCGCAATACCGTAATGGTCGATCAGGTAGGCGATGCGATGCGTCAGCACCCGCGTCTTACCACTGCCGGGGCCGGCCAACACCAGCACAGGGCCGGGGGGGGCAGTTACGGCTTCTTTTTGGGCTGTATTCAATCCGTCTGTCAGGCTCATAGAGCGCAATTGTACCGCATCGCCCCGTCCAGATCGCAGATTTCGCTTACAGTTCTGAAACTATCAATCTATATGGATTGATACTTTTCAATCGTCTTTTGTGTTTTGATACATTCTTTGAATAAGTGCATTTCAGAAAAAATGCTAAGTGCGGAGTATAGTTTTTTCATCCCCTTTTGTATATTATCGCAACTACAATAATAACGGCCTATCTCACGCTCAAGACTACCATAAGCAAAACGATCTTCATTCTCCTTTGCCACTTCAATTCCTAATATAAAGTGAGCTTCAGATTTTTGCAGATTATTCTGCAAAAGTTCAATTTGCCCTAAAACAAGACGTGCGTAAGGTTCTTGAGAACGATTCTCATCACTCAAAACATCGGCTGCATTTTTCCTCGCCAGCTCTATTTCTCCAATCCCTAAATAGCATTCAGCAATGTTTGCTTTTGCGGTGGCAAGCCAATCTGATGAGCCAGTTCTCAGGAAAAAGGCAAGACATTTCTCTAGTAGCTTAATAGCTTCATGATATTCTTCGCAGAGAAGTAAAGCATAAGACAGTTCACAACGCACAATCGCAACATTAAATAAGCTACCAGCCTTTTCGTATAATTCGATAGCACGTTGACCCATTATTCGTGCAGAATCAAGATTGCCTTGATAAGCGTCCAAAGTAACTAATTCGTGACAAACAAGAGCAATTTGATTTGTGTCATTGATCGCTTCTGCAATTGTTAAAGCATGTGTCAATGATTTCCTTGCTTCGTCAAACTGTCCCAATCGATTGAAAATAAATCCCTTGTGAGTGTACAGTTGTAGTTCTGCTTTCTCCAGCAATGGCACAGCGGCACTGACGTTGCGTGTTCGGAGTTGAATTTGGCTAGTCTGTCGAAGAATACCAACCATAAGTCGAATAGCCTCGGACAGGTATTCAAGGGCATTATCATAAGCCTCAAGAGATGAATCATAATTGCTCAAAGCAAAATAAGCTGTGCCTTTTGCGGCATGGAATCGTCCTGTCTCATATAGCTCATCTATACTTCCCGACTGAGGCAGGGGGGGAGAATGTATTTCATTCATTTTTATGACATCCTCGAATCGACCCAAATTCAACAAAAGCGTATTACGAATACGGCGCAATCGGATTTGATGCTGCTGACTCAGAATGCGGTTCAATGATACTGACTGAAAAATTTCATATGCAGCGTCAGCTTTTCCACTTGCAATTTCTGCATCGAGGTGCGGATAGAATGCTTCTATAGCTGCACGGTAGTTCCCACCCGAAACAGCATGATAAGCTCCCTCACAAAATTCAGCTATCTGGAAAAATCTATCAGCCGCGATCAAATGAAATTTTTCTCGCCTCTCAGCAGAAAGCATATCGTAAATGATTGAGCGAAATTCATCAGGCATAATAATCCCACCGCCACTATTTCGTTTCAATATATTGAATCCAATCAATCGTTCTAGAATAGGCTTCTCAATAATATGATCAGGCGCAGCCGCGCGAAAAACTGAAAGAAAACTAACAGCGTACTGCTCATCATCAGCTAAATGTCTCCATAGACTAAGCACCAAAGGCGAGAGCGCAGCACTTTTGGGCAAAGCATTGAGCGATAATTCACCCTTTTTCATCAAACTAATCATGAGTTCACCCAGGCGAGGATTACCTTTTGTATATGTGAAAATCTGGTTGATTTGTTCCTGATTGGCTGATTTATCTATATGCTTAAGCATTTGAGTAAATGAGTTCTTATCTAATGCTGAAAGCATTACGTGTTCATCGGTATTTATGATTGCTCTTTGACCGATCAACAAAATTGCACAATGCTCTCGTAATGATTCAATAAATTCGATCAATAAATGATGATTAGATGATACGTTATCTATGCCAGACCTAATAAAAAGATCAACCTCATCAAAACAAAGAAGGAATGAATCGTCTGAACGATTTAAATCATCTTGCAAAAACCTGAGAGCTTGTGCGACAACTATTTGCTTAGTTTCTAAGGATACCAAGTAAAACCATAATAAGGATTGTCCTTGTTGATGAAGGAAATGGGCTAATGCGAACAAAACAGATGGCAGATTATCTGTTAAATTTTTCCGAAATGTGTATAAAAAGAAAGGAGATTGCCACTGCTCACCAATCAATGCCGCCACAGCCGTTTTTCCAATGCCACTATTTCCCGTTAGCATCACCATCTTTTTTTGCTCAAGAGCAGCCTGGCATTGGCTAATTTGTTGCTCGCGTCCAAAAAAACTGGTTATTGACCGAGGATACTCAAGGTAAAAACTAGGTTTGACAATTCTCACGACAATATCCGCGAGGCGCTTTCTTGCTGTTTTGAATTGCCGATAAAATGCGCCGCGGCCGCTATTCAAATATGCACGAATTTCATTGCGGTTTGTACTTGGATACATCGTAGGGTGAAAGTAAGCACGAAAATACCCTAGATCAAGCAATAAGTAACTCAAGCGAATAGAGCGAATAGACGATACGTTCAGCAGGTCTTGATTGACGAGTTGTTCTAGCTCGTTAGCATCTTGTGGGAGAACATCACCCCAAAGCGAGTCGGCCGCCTGACTCAGAATTGACTGTAGTGCTAGCCCCCAGTCGTTATCTATGTATTCTCCATCTTTTTTATGCTTGCCCTCTTGCAAATGTCTACCAAGAAAATAAGTGGTTGCCAATGGCGAATGTTGACGCAACCATTCTGTGTCATCGTAATGGTCAAGGGCAATCTTGATTTGTTCTGTAAATGAATTTTGTGGATTTTCCATTGCCTTATCCTCTCAGCTCATGATATTGATTATTTTCGTTCCCGATAGGCTCATTCTACATGACCAGCTATTGCAACCATACAACATAAGGGACTAACTTGCTTTTTTGGGGGACTTGCTCAACAAAAAACGTTACTATAATTCAAATTGAAAACGATCAATTTGGATTAGCGTTAAAAGTCCCCATAAATAAGGAGTAAGTATCATGCTGAGTAAGAAGATTCTTTTCGTTTGCTCATTCATTGTTGCTCTTATTG
>CALECP010000310.1 GCA_937949915.1 uncultured Anaerolineae bacterium | reverse complement strand
TGAGGTGCGGGGACACAGCCAGCAGGCCATTTGCCACTGGTTGGGCAAGGCTGCCCGGGTGGGCGTGATGAAGATGAAGGAGGCGATACAGTTGAATCAGGGGTGCGTGGTGTACATCCAGGCGGCCATCGGCCGGACTCTGGACACAAATTATCAGCGACAGGCGGCGCAATTGCTATTTCTTGCAAACGCAAAACTTCGATAGCACCAGCATAGCCAATGTAGACAAAACGACTATCGCCACCGACGGCCGTCAAGCGTCTGTAATACTGCGCGACATCGAATTGTGGGTTGGCGCGGTCACGCACGTCGATGGCGATGACACCGGCCGGATCGAGATGGTAGCCCGTGATCAGTGCAAAACCATTGTGAACCGCACGTAAATGCCAATTGCCACCAATGCGGCTGAGAATGGTTGGCGCGGCCGGATTACTGATGTCGGCGACGACCAAACCATCATCGTTGACACCATCAATGTAGAGCGTGTTCGCTTCTGCGATCACCCGTTCTGCCCCCCATGCGGGAATGGTGGCGGCGCGGGTCGGCCGGGCTGGATTGCTCATATCAAACACAATCACCCCACTGCGCCATGCCGCCACATAAAGGTGATCGCCAGCGATTTCGATGTCACGAATGCCACCGCCCAAACTGAGATTTTGAGCAGCCAAGTCGTGGGAAACAACGGCCGGGTTGGCGCGATCACGCACATCGACAATGGCAAGCACAAACCCATCACTCATCACCACATAGTCGCCAATCGCTTCGATACGCTGTGGATTAAAGTCAGCAATATCAAGGGTGCCGATCACAGCGGCCGTATACGCATTGGCTGTATCGACGATCACAAGATCGTGTTCGGGGTTATTGGCCGCGATATACAACGAATGATGCGTACTGTCCATCTGGGCAATGTGTGTGCTGGCAAGCAATGAGACGCGGTTGATGAGCGTTGCTTGCCCTGCATCATCGACCGTATGCAGCGAGATGTTTGGTACATAATCGGGCATAGTGACGTTCGGCCCGGCATTATAGAGAAAGCGGCCGTCTGAATGAACGAAAAACGAGCCACCCCCCTCACTGTTCCCTAGCCGGGTGAATGAGACGTTCGATTGGGCGACGGCCGTTATGCTCCACAACAGCGTCATAGTCACAGCCAAGCAGATAATGAGATAGTTTGAGCGTCTATTTCGCAAATGTTTCATGTTGAATCTCCTTATTGTTGTTTGATGTTGTCTAGTGTAATGGATCGTCGTCCATTTTTCTGATTGCAGGTGCGCCAAGTCAGATACGCTTACCCTCTCAAATTGTTGCCTGATTGTTGTCTAATCATGGACATTGCGTCGTTGTGTTGTAAGATGACGGCCGCACAGTCCATCTAACGATCAACCATTCGACAGGAGTTACCCTTGTTTGACATTGCTACCATCCGCCAACAATTCCCCATCCTGACCGTTGAAGCACACCCCGGCGTACCGCTCATCTACCTCGATAGTGCTGCCTCATCCCAAAAACCGACGGCCGTGATCGAAGCGATGAACGCCTACTATCGCACCTACAACAGCAACGTCCATCGCGGCATCCATGCACTGAGCGAAGCGGCGACTGATGCGTATGAAAGCGCACGGCAACAGATCGCTGACTTTATTAATGCCGATTATGCGGAGACGATTTTTACACGCAATGCGACCGAGAGCATCAATTTGATCGCATATAGCTGGGGGCGGCAAAATCTACAGCCGGGCGACGAAATTTTGATCACAGCGATGGAACATCACGCCAACATTGTTCCGTGGCAAATCATCAGCGAAATGACTGGCGCGACGGTGCGGCACATCCCCTTTACGGCCGATGGCACACTCGATCTCAGCAACTTGGACACGCTGCTGACAGAACGGACGAAGCTGTTTGCCTTTACGGCCGTCTCCAATGTGTTTGGCACGATCAACCCGGTGCGCCAACTGGTCGATGCCGCCCATGCGGTCGGTGCGATTGCGGTGGTTGATGGCGCACAAGCTGTTCCCCATAGCCCTGTTGATGTCAAAGCGTGGGATGCTGACTTTATGGTGTTTAGCAGCCACAAAATGGGTGGCCCAACCGGAGTCGGTATTCTGTATGGCAAATGCGCTTTGCTAGAGGCGATGCCGCCGTATATGGGCGGTGGTGACATGATCCGGCGGGTGTCGCTCGAAAAATCGACGTGGAATGAGCTACCGTATAAATTTGAAGCGGGAACACCGGCGATTGCAGAAGGGATCGGCTTGGGCGCGGCCGTCACCTATTTATCAGCTTTGGGCATGGAAAACGTCCACGCGCACGAACAAACGATTACTCACTATGCGTATGAAGCGATGCACACGGTACCGGGGCTGACTATCATCGGGCCGGGCGCGGCCGAACGTGGTGGTTTGTGCGCGTTTACCCTCGCTGGCGCACACCCGCACGACATCGCCCAATTGCTGGACGAAGATGGTATTGCCGTCCGCGCCGGACACCATTGCGCCATGCCCCTACACAAAATTCTCGGCATTTCGGCGACTGCCCGTGCCAGCTTTTACGTCCATACGACAACCACAGAGATAGACCAGCTTGTTACCAGCCTGCACCGGGTTCGTAAGATATTGCGTTTATAGCGGTTCGTCCATGACGAGCGGTGCCGCTTCCGCTTGCTCCATTTCGAGATCGGCCGTTGGTGGATCACCATGTCGGCCGCAATATGCTTGATAATGGCAATGCTCGCATTTGCCCCAATCTTCTGTTTTGTTCCATTCGGCATCAGACAGTTGCAAACGCGCTTCGAGACGCGCTACTTCGGCGTTGAGCGTCGCCCAATTTTGGTCGTGTTCGGCCTGTGTGTAGCGCAATGTCACCGATTGGTCGGGATGTCGTGCGAACCAGTAGGTGATACCGATTTGATCGGGGGTATAAGATCGGCCGAGCGCGTTGCCGCCTTCAGCGATCATGGTGAGGTAGAGGCGGGTTTGCCAGTCAGCTTGTAATTTGGCGGCCGAGCGGGGATTTCGCTCTGTTTTCCAGTCGAGAATGTGTGCGTGGTCGTCGCCCAATATCAGCAGATCGTACCGGCCGAACAGAAAGTGACGGCCGATGGGGACGGACAGGCTCATTTCAGGGTGTTTCGCGCCATCGGGAACAAGCGGTGGGTGCGCTTGAAAGTTGCCCCACCATTGCTTGACATCTTCGGCCGCGTCAGACGGCAGTGCAACTGGCAGCCCCATGTAATGCTGCTCCAAAATGCGATGGAACAGTTCCCCTTTCTCGAATGCGACAGACAGCCCGGCCGGGACAGGCGCAAGCGGCCACCGTTTGCGCGTCACATAGCGCAACTGAAAACGGCGTTGGCAATCGCGCCAATTTTGCAGTTTGTAGCGGCTGAGGAGAATCGCATCGGTCATTGTTGTCACGCTTCTTGATTATTCTTCTAAAGGCGGTAATTCGTCTGGGCCGAACAAGTTGCGTACCTGGCGGGAGACGCGCTCAAGTGTATCCTCAGCATATTGATCGACCAATTTTTGCGCGAGTGTGGCGAGCGAATCATTTTCGCCATACCGGCCGACCAATTGATCACGATGAATCGAAAGCCAGATAAACAAGTCGGCTTCTGTGCGGCCGGGGAATTGCTTGATCAGTGCCGACTCGCGGATGATCTGGATGGTGGGCATGTAGATCAGCTCATACCAGAGTGGCACAGCTTGCTCGAACGTCGTTTCGATGTCGTCGATAATGGTCAGTTTGCCGCGCAAGTTTTCGATTTGCGCGATCAATTCGGGATACCGTCCAGCCGAGGTGAAGTTGATGCCATTGCTTGGTACAACGCTATCAAGCTCGGTGCGCTTCATAAATTGTTGACGGCCGAGCGCGATCAAAATGTCGTCCAATTCGCCATCAGGATCGATCTCAACTTCTTCGGGGAACGCCCATACGTGCGCTTCGATGCCTATGTTGCCCATTTGCCGCGCCACGGCCGTGCGGTGATTTCCATCCTTGATAAAGTACACATTGCCCACTTTATAAACGTCGATAGGCGGCCACCCCAAATCAGAGTACGCCAGTGCCTCTACCCCTACCCAACGCTCTTTCGTCGATTCTTTGAGCGGCATAAACTCGCGGGTGAAATCATCGTAACGGCCGATGCTGCCCACAATATCATCTAAACGAATGTTCTGCACCCCCCGATACAACGGATTGAGCAAACGCAACTCATCTCGAATCACGTCAAACGGAAGCAAACGGTTATCCCGCCCCGTCAACTTTGCTTGTAGTACAGAACGCATCGCTTGCCCCCGCGCCTTGCGAAAACTTTTCAGTGCAATCTGTCGATTCGTACTATCATTCATACTGCCAGTGTACGAATTAACCGCGCTCCCTACAACTGTCGAATGTACCAAATCGCTCTAGCAACCTATCGGCAACTTGACAGGATCATCGCATTTATCATAATTTGAAGAAGAAAGCGACTAACTATAACGACCCATTACAAGGAAACACAATGCCAGACAGATGGACAAACAACGAGGATGAAATTGAACGCCTCAAAGTGGAAGAACAAGAAACGGGCGGTACATTTATCGGTGAAGATATGTTCGATGAAGATGATGCGCTTGTGCTGAAAGGG
Source organism: uncultured Anaerolineae bacterium (assembly GCA_937949915.1). Lineage (GTDB taxonomy): Bacteria > Chloroflexota > Anaerolineae > Promineifilales > Promineifilaceae > CALECP01. The sequence continues at coordinate 5,768 of CALECP010000310.1, read as the reverse complement.
GTGAGCAATCCCACATACAACGCTATCACACATATCAGCCTCCTCATCGCGTCTTTTACGATTGGATTTTCGTTTGTCGGCCCCGCACTGACATGGATGATCTGGAAGGACGAATATCCCGATGTGGTAGAACATGCGAAGGAGGCGGCTAATTTCAGTATCAGCATGATATTGCAAACGATGCTGTTCGCTTTGTTGCTCGTTGTGGGGATTTCTCTCACAGTGATGTCAACTAGCATGATTGTTTCGACAATCGGTGGCGTGTTCACGGCCGCGGCCGCCATCTACGGCATCATCCTGATGCTCACCTCCCTGATCGCCCCTATTGTCGCGGCCGTCAAAGCGAGCAAAAGCCAACACTTCCGCTATCCCCTGACCAAACGTTTCATCAAATAAGGTAAGGGCGACCCTTGTGGTCGCCCTCTATGGCCGGGGTAGGCACAAGGCACAGCCCCTACGATTGTTTGTTTGTCAGAAAGTGCTTTCGTCAGATCGTTTGAGTTCGGGGACGAAGCGCAACGCCAGCCAGCCGAAGAAAGCTAGTATCAATGTACCAAACAACAAGCCGTTGAATGCCCATGTTTTGGCGAGGTAGCCGCCGAGGATCGCACCGGCAACGGCACCAAGACTGAGCAGAAAAGTGTAGATACCCATCGATGTGCCGCGCCCTTTGGAGCTTCCGGCCGCGTCGGCAAGATAGGCGAGTGCGGCCGGAGGGAAGCCGCCCTGAAACACAATGCCGATGACCACACCGACGATCAAGATGCCACGGACGAGCGTTGACCAATCGGCCGAGCTATTGACCCCCACCGTGAGGATTGCCAGCAATATCAACCCCAAAAAGGAGTTTCTCATGATGGTGAGACGATTGATGCGGCCGACCAGACGGCCGAAAATCAACATGCCCAGCGAGTAGAAAATGGCGAAGAAAAAGGTGATGACGCTCAATTCGGTGGGCGAGAAGCGGCTGACGAGCCATTGTCCATCCACTGCGCCATTTGTCTGAAAGGTAAGCTGGAAGGTGGCGTGTGCCAACAACATGCCAACGATAGTATTGAAAATGAGCCAGGGAATGGCGAGACGACGCAGTGCATCATCGCTAAACGCTTCGCGGAGACTGGCGAGAGAAGAAGATGAGCGGACAGTGGTCTGGGTGGTTGCCCCGCGTGCGCCAAACCAGAATACAACGGCCGCGATCACATAGATGATCGCCATCATGCCAAACGATGTTGTACCAACTTGTTCCCACAGGAAGCCAGCGATCAAGGTGCCGATGGCAATACCACCAAAAAGCGTCACCTCAAAATAGGACATGACCCGGCCGCGTGTTTCTGGCTCTTTTTCTGTGATGTCAGTCAGATAGGCGAGAATAGCAGGGAGCGCGAGTGACGAGCCGATACCTTCGAGTGCACGGGAAGCGTAGAAGAATGTGACGTTGCCATTCGATATGCCAAACAGTTGGGTCGCAATCGCACCCAAGAGCGCACCGATGACCAACACAAGCCGGGGCGAGTTGCGGTCGATCAACACGCCGCCCGGAATGGCAGCGAGCAGTGCGAAACCGTTGAATGTAGCGTTGAGACGGCCGATCAATTCCGAATCGAACCCTTCCCCTGCGCCTGCTAATTGGGCGATATAGTAGCCAATAAGAGCTGTCGAGCTGCTGGCTGTAGCAGCAACCCGTAACAATGAATTAGATGTGTAGATGGCACCGAGGCGCGATTGTTTCGACATAGAGGGAGGATTTTAACAGATTGGGGCGACTGAGGACGAGGTTGTATGGCCGACTCTTATGAATTGTCAATTGCGTAGGGGTGAACGATGAAGGGGCAAATGCCTTATTTTGTCAATGTAGCGATCAGCAAATTGAGCGATGTTGTCATGTCACTTTTGCCTGTTTTTACGCCCACGTCAATGTTGAGCAGATGGCTGTAGATTTTTTCGAGTTGGGAGAGGGAGAAGTTTCGGACTTGCTGCGATAATTTTTGGGCGACGAACGGGTGCATCCCCACGGCCGAAGCTATATCTTTCGCTGGCATGTTCGCTTCACGACATTCGCGTACCTGTAACAACAGACGAAATTGCCGGATGATCATACTAAATAGGTAAAAAGGATCGACCCCGGCCGTCAATTGTTCGTGCAGAAGCGAGGCGGCCGTTTTGCCATTGCGCGTTCCTATCGCATCGACCAGCATAAAAATAGACGACTCGGCCGCATACGGGCTTAATTGCTCCACATCGGCCGCCTCTATTTGTTCACCATTTTTGTACACGACCAGCTTTTCTATTTCGTTCGTCAACGCCACCAAATCATTGCCCACGTTGACCGCCAGCATGTTGACGGCACGAGGCGCAATCGTACCGCCGCCGTCAGCCACACATTGACTGATCCATTTTTCGAGAGCGCGTCCTTGCGGCCGTTCAAACAGTTTGACATACCCCACTTTTTTGTCTTTGGCAGCCAGCTTGATCAATTTATTGGCGGCCGACACCGCTTTCGACTCCAAAAAGATCAAATTGGTCGTCTCTGGCATCGTCGGCAACCATGCAATCAACCCATTGAACAACTCTTTCGGCGGTTTGTTTTTGATCAGATCATCGACAAGCACCAGCCGCTTGGGTGCGAGAAACGGCATCGCATTACACGCGCCCTTGATCTCGGCCAGCGTCACGGTCTTGCCGTCCAATTCGGCCGTATTCAAGGCCAGCATCTCTGGATCGCCCAATTTCGCCTGCTGTTTTGCCAGAAATTGCCGTTTGGAATAGGTGTCGTCGCCGTGAAAGAGAAAAAACATATCAGCCCGCTGTCTCGACAAAGTAAGATCGCGTTGCCATATTGTTGTTACGGGTGAGCAAAGTACGGAAAAAACGGGCGACCAAACCGGGGCGAATCGGCTTGATGCTGATCAGTTGCATAGCACCCAAGTCGCCTTCAGTCGTATATTTTTCTTGCAGATGCAGCCCGGCCGGACGTGCCAAAATCAGCGCGATCACAGAAGCAAGTACAGCCGAAGGCAGCGCATTGAGAAAGACACTGCCATACTGTTTGGTGGCGCGTTGACGAACCTGCTCGGCCGCAAACGCCGTTTGCCCCGCCAATGTGACCATCGTCGCCGTTGTCAATAGCACCGTGCCACAATTGGGATGCACCGCCAAGCTATGTTCGCCTTCTTTCATGCGTGTGTACGCTTCCTCGACGGCCGCCACCACATCCGACTCGCTGATCTCCCCAAAAATGTTGAGGTAAAACCCACGCGCATTTGAATTGCCTTGTGCGCTAAAGTTTTGGTGTTTTTCGCTCATCACATGGATGCTGGCATGTTCTAGCCCATGATTGCGTTGGACACGGCTGATAATTTTCTTGAGCATTTACGCGATCTCCTGATAATGGTGGACGGTGGGAAACGGATCGTAGAAGTGGTGGAGCAGTGCTTTCCATTGTTGATACTCGGCCGAGCCACGGAAGCCAATTTCATGATCCTCTAGCGTTTGCCAATGGACGAGCAATAGATAGCGATGATCATTTTCGATACATTTTTTGAGCGTGTGATCGATATACCCGCCCATGCTGCTAATAATCGGCGCGGCCGTCTCGAAAGCGCGTTCAAAATCGGCCGTCAGCCCCTCTTTTACATCAAGTATCGCCACTTCTAAAATCATACGAGAAGCATAGCACGGCGGCCGTTCCCTGCAAATAGCCGCTTATCACAAAGGCAATTTGTTCAATAGTAGATAAAATGCGAGAATTACGATGGAACGGTACGATTGGTTAATCTCTTCGACTGATTGGGTGCAATGTCAATCGCCTGTCTTGTTTAGCAATTTATTGAGGAAACAAAAATTATGGAAGTCAGTGATAATATGTCGGCCGAAAAGCCCAATGTAACTCTTCTCGAACGAGCAGTGGAAATCGCATTATCGGCGCACACCGGGCAAACACAGTGGGACGGCCGACCTTATATCTTGCACCCACTGTACGTCATGTCACTCGTCGAAACAGACATCGAAAAAATGGTGGCTGTGCTGCACGATGTGGTCGAAGATTCAGAGTGGACGCTCGATGATTTGCAATCAGAAGGTTTCCCAGATGAAGTGGTGCTGGCTGTTAGCTTGCTATCCCGACAACCGGGCATGAGCTACGAGCAATTTATCGAAGAGATCGCCCCGCACCCATTGGCACGACGAGTCAAGTTAGCCGATTTGCGGCACAACATGGACGTGCGCCGCATTCCGCAAATCACCGTCGATCACCTCACCCGTCTTGAACAGTATCGCGTCGCTTACGAGCGGCTGCAAGACGAGTCATGATAATGGATATACCTTTGCTAGAGTACGATGGCAGTGTGCCAGCCATCATCGAACCATCTGAACGCACCAAACCGCTTGCTACCATCCCACCGTATGCTGTGTTGTGCTTCTTCAAAGAGGTGCTAGATCGGCTGCATGAGTCAGGGGAACTAATACCGCGAAACGACACCCATCTCAGCTCTGAAAATGGCGATCATCCTGTTTACGATTGGCAGATCGGGGAGAAAAAGGTGGTTGTCATGCACCCGAATGTGGGTGCGCCCCTAGCGGCCGGACTGATGGACAATTTGATCGCGCTGGGCTGCAACCGTATCGTCGCCGTGGGCAGCGCGGGGTCACTCGATAGCTCGTTTACGCTGGGACAATTGATCATTCCCAATGAAGCTGTGCGCGACGAAGGCACATCTTATCATTATGCCCCGCCCAGCCGCACCGTCGCCGCCCATCCGGCCGGAGTCGCCACATTAGAGACGTTTTTGACCGAGAAACAAGTGCCGTTTGTGACAGGCAAGACGTGGACGACTGATGGCTTTTACCGGGAGACACGGCAGAAGGTGGCGGCACGGCAAGCAGAAGGTTGTCTGACAGTCGAGATGGAAACGGCCGCATTTATAGCAGTCGCGCAGTTCCGCAAAGTGATGTTTGCCCAAATTTTGTACGCAGGAGATGATTTGACGGCCGATCATTGGGATTCACGCGACTGGACATCGATCACCGATAAACGAGAGGCGATGTTACGCTTGGCGGCCGGCGCATGTTTGCGCCTACCGCCTTTTGCATAACCGACTATGCTATGTCAACATTAATTGACGGACACAATCGTATAATTTTGTAGGGTCTCATGGTTAATGACAGTCAGAAGGCGTTATGCCAGCAAAATGACAGCACTTATCATCTATTTCAAAGTAGCCGACAGCACATTATACTGAAGTTTTTGACAGTGCTTTCGACAATTTCAAGATTATCTGACACAATCTCCTGCCATAAGAGAGGAGAGAAATGTGATATATGTCCACATTGGATGCGATAAATGTCGTGATGCCCGTATTGATGTGTATGAGGATACATTTGAGAGAGTTTCGGCCGAACTCAAACAAGCCCAAAAAGATGGCTGGACGATCAGCCGCAACTTCCACGGCTGCCCTACATGCAATTTAGGGGATACTGAGCCTGATGAAATTATAGGGCAATCGCACAAAAATGTAACGTATTTAACAATTTAGGATTGGCTCAAGCACTTTCATCCGAAACTTGGTATTCCATCCGCTTATAAGCCGATAGCATCAATCGTGATCACGCTCCCGTCTAACAATAGCAATGATTCCAATTGTTTCAATAACTCAGGGATTGCTGTGATCTCGTTTGATTTATCGTCTACTTTGCGTTGAGCAATTGTCAACCCACATTCTGTTGCATACGCAGAGACAACATCAATCGCTCCCTTCCCAATCGTGCCATCT
>CALECP010000309.1 GCA_937949915.1 uncultured Anaerolineae bacterium | reverse complement strand
ATTGGAGTTGGCTGAAATTGCGCTTGAATTTGCGCCTGATGATGATGGGCTGTTGCAAGCGAAAGCGTCGGCGCATTTGGCGTATGGCGATCTTTTGGCCTCGCATGGGCAATCATCCCAGCAACAATACATTTATGCGGTGGAGGCGGGGCGCGACGCGACGCAAGCGAACCCGGAGAATGCGCGGGGGTATGCGTACATGGCGGGTGGTTTTGTGCGGCAGGGGCCGACCGAATGGGGGTTTGCGGGTGAACCGGCCGAGATCGCCCGTGAGTTTGCGCCGGATGATCACATCGTTTTGTATCATGCGGCCGAGACGATCCGCGTACTGGGCAACCCTGAACTAGCACGTGACTATCTCGAACGCGCCATCGAAATTAAGCCGGATTATGTCGATGCGTATTTAGAGCTATCCGGTATCTATCGCTTCAATTTGGGCTTGCCGACACAGGCTGTTGTGATCGCAGAAGATGCCCTGAAGTATGATGAGTGCAATGCTATTTTGCTCGATAGAATCGCCTTTTATTACATCCAGTCGGGCGCGTTTCCCAGTGCGGAAGAAAATGCACGTAAAGCGACAAAGTGCGACCCTGATTTGATTCGCGCCAAAGCGAAGTTGGGTCATGCGTTGTTCAAGCAGAATAATTATCAAAAGGCGATTGAGCAACTCAAGCTGGCGGTGGATCAGTACGGTATCGCCACGGCCGACAATGCGCTCTATTTCGGGATGTTGGGACTGGCTTACGTGTATGAGGATGATTCAAGATGCGGCACGGCGTTGCCGTTGTTTGAGGAAGCATTGGACGCGGCGAACCTTGATTCGGCCGCTGATCTGACGGCCGTCGAAGGGTTGCGTCTGTGCCGCCAGGTGCAAATTAACCAGCCGATTGAGACAGAAGAAGAAGCACCGGCCCCAGATGAGCCGTAGCGATACTGCCCGAAAAATCGAACAAGCCAAAATGCTCACACAGTACAAATAATGCTGTGCTACAATGCTCGCGTTTATGTCTGTAACTGTGCGTAATACACTGACGATCACCTTGACCATTTTGATGGCGGTTTTCTTTTTCATGGCGGGCTATTTGCTCAACGACTATGTGGATGAGCAGAGCCGCCAGCCACGGCCGTTGCCGGTGCAAAATGCGGCCGTACAAACGGACATGCCAGACGATACGGCCGTGTCGCGCACCCCATTGGCTGATGGCGATCTCGCTTTGTTTTGGGAAGCATGGGACAAGATAGAGACAAACTTTATCGGCGAGTTGCCGGATAGCACGGCCGTCAATTACGCCGCGATCCGGGGAACGCTCGACCAATTGGATGACCCCTACACCATCTTCCTGGAGCCGGTAGTGCGTGAAGAAGAGCGGCAAAGTTTGCGCGGCAGCTTTGGCGGCATCGGCGCAAATTTGGCACGGAATGCGGCCGGGCAGGTCGAACTGTCGCCGATTGCAGGCAACCCGGCCGAAAAGGCGGGCGTACTGCTGGGTGATATTTTGCTGGCGGTCGATGGCAAGAGTGTGGCGGCCGATGAGCCTGTCAGTGCTATCGCGGAGCGCATCAAAGGTGAGAAAGGGACGGCCGTGATCCTGACTATTGAGCGCACCAGCTTGAGCGCACCCATCGACATCAGCATCGAACGGGGTGATATTCTCATCCCGTCTGTCAGCAGTCGTCTGTTGCGCGAAGATGCGACGATTGGCTATATTCAGTTGACGCGCTTTAGTGCCGAGAGTGGCGCAGAGGTGGCGGCCGCCATCGAAACGCTGCAAGCGGAGGGCGCGACCCGCTATATTCTCGATTTACGCAACAATGGCGGTGGTTTGCTCGATGCGGCCGTGTCTGTCAGTGACCATTTTCTGGCAGATAGCGTCGTTTATTACCAGATGACGCGCCGTGAAGGCGACCGCACGGAGACGACGACGGCCGCGACGCTATTGCCAGATGAGCCGCTTGTCGTATTGGTCAATGGCGGCACAGCCAGCGCGGCCGAAATCGTGGCCGGTGCGCTGCGTGGACATGATCGCGCTACTTTATTGGGCGAGCAAACGTTTGGCAAAGGATCGGTGCAATTGGTGTATGATCTCAGCGATGGCTCGTCTGTGCATGTCACATGGGCGCGGTGGCTGACTCCCGATCAGCTTGAGATCGATCAAAATGGATTGCTGCCCGATATCGAAGTCCGGCCGTCGTCAGAAGGTTTGGCAGACGGCCGTGATGAGCCGCTAGAAAGAGCGGTTCAATTCTTAAATACAGGAAATTAAATGACGCTAAAGAAAAAAATGATCGCCCGATGGGGCAGTTTGCTCGCCACAATCGTTTTGCTCGCTGTGGCATGTACGCAAGCCCAACCGACGGCCGAAATCCAAGTGGTGCGCGAAACAGTTGAGGTGACTGTGCCTGTCGTGGTGACACAAATCGTCGAACGGGTTGTCACCCGCGAGGTAATCATTGTGCAGGACAGCGCAGGCGGTGAGGTCGAAACACTTATCGTGACGGCTACGCCTGCCCCCACGCAGATACCGACTCCGACCCCCGCTCCAACAGAACGCAGTCCAGAAGACATCGGGCAAGTAGGCGATTTTGATGCGGCCGATCTCGACAAACTATTTGAGGTTTGGGGTCAGATTGAAGAAAATTTTTATGGCGAGTTGCCCAGCGATGACATTTTGACTGATGCGATCATCAAAGCAACACTCGAACAGTTGAATGACCGTTATACAATTTACTACCCACCAGAAATAGCCAAACGGATGAACGATGGTTTCCGAGGCGACTTTGAAGGGATCGGTGCGTATGTCGATACAGATGAGAATGGCTACTTCTTTATTGTGCGGCCGATTCCAAACACGCCCGCTTTCCAAGCTGGTATCAAACCGGGTGACATCATCACCCATGTCGATGGCGAACATATCGTTGGCTGGACAACGGATGAAGTGGTCGCAATCGTGCGTGGCCCGCGTGGCGAACCAGTTGTGCTGACCATTCAGCGTGAGGGTACGGCCGAGCCATTTGACCTGACCATTATCCGGGATCGCATCGTCGTTCCGGTCGTCGAAACACAGGCGTTAGCAGATGGCAAAATCGGTTATGTGCGTCTCGTCAGTTTCAATCAGGTGGCGAGTCAACAACTTGAGATCGAAGTGACCAACCATATCAACAATGGTGTAGAGACGATCATCTTTGATTTGCGTGACAATGGCGGCGGGTTGCTAGATGCGGCCGTGAGTATCGGTGATCTGTTCTTAGATGAAGGGTTATTTGTCATCATTCGCAACAGCGATGATACGATGGAGCAGTTGACGACGGGTGATGGCGACATTGCGGAAAGCATCAACATGGTGGTATTGGTCAATGAAAACAGTGCCAGCGCCAGCGAGTTGTTAGCGGCCGCGCTCAAAGATTACGGCCGGGCAACCCTCATCGGTACGACAACCTTTGGCAAAGGATCAGTGCAAAACGTCTTTGAAATAGATGATGGCTCACAGTATCGTATTACGAAAGCGCGTTTCTTCTCACCCAATGACAACGCGATCAATCAGGTCGGTGTTTCGCCCGATATTTTCTTTGACTATCGGCCGGAAATCCTCGGTGACGAAAACGATCTAACGTTGCAACGCGCCATCGAATTTATTTTGGAAGGCGAGTGAATAAGTAGGGACACGGCTCGCCGTGTCCCTACCCGTGCGAACGCTTACATAGGATATTTACATGGGTAAAAAGAAAGCAAAGGTTGTACATAAATCAGG
>CALECP010000308.1 GCA_937949915.1 uncultured Anaerolineae bacterium | reverse complement strand
TCTTTTATGCAGATAGAGAGCGTTTTGTCGCCCCTCAAACGCTTTAAAACCACTTTAGACGAGATATGCGCCAATGTTGTGTTTCTCGCCCTTACTCTATTTGAACGCCCTTATTCATCTCGTTCTTACAGTGGACTCATTTTATGAATTTCGGAATGCTGTTTTGCAACACGTCCGTCATGCGTCGTTGCCAATAGCTGATGCGATGAGAATGATTCAAGATGCGAAGACACGATTTGAAAATCGGGTGGACAAGGCTGTGGCGGCCGATGTGATGACACTCGCCCTTACAACGCAATGTTCAGCTTATGACTGTGAATATGTTGCACTGGCTCAAAAGTTGCAAGTGCCATTGTTGACGTATGACAAACGAGTGCTACGTGAGTTTCCAAAAGTGGCAATCAAACCGCGAGATTATCTCAATAACTTGTAAAGTTTGTAAACATATCACTCTGCCCCTTGCTTCGTGTTCGGCCGGGCGGCCGCGGTGCTTCACGGCAGCAACGAGATAATCTGACGTTGTTAAGTCAGGTAGCTTACATACAAATAGTAGCCAATTGGATACAATCAATCCATGCTCGATGCACAAACACGCACCCTCAAAAACAACATCATGCAGCGTACCATCCGTCTTTTTGACTGGCTGTCTCCCACACAACTATCGGCCGTTGGTCTGGTTATGGCGTTTGTGTGTGCAGCGTTTTTGTGGCGACAGCAATATCAGTTGGCACTCATTTTTTGGTTGCTCAATCGTTGGTTCGATGGCATCGACGGCATTGTGGCGCGTACCCAAAATAAGCAAACAGACATTGGCGGGTACATCGACATCCTTTGCGATTTTGTTGCTTATGCGCTGGTGCCGATTGCGCTCGTCATTGGCGCGATCAATCAGTCCAATTTGCTCGCACTCGTCTTTCTCCTCGCCTCTTTCTATATCAACTCAGCCTCATGGATGTATCTGGCTGCCATCCTCGAAAAGCGCAATGTAGGCGCGGCCGCCAACCAAGAAACAACCACCATCACCATGCCCGGTGGCATCGTCGGCGGCTTCGTTACAATTGTGTTTTACTGCCTGTTTATCCTCTTTCCGGCGCACATTGTGCCGCTTTTCATCACGATGAGCGTCCTTGTTTTGCTCGGCGTTCTCCAGCGGCTACTCTGGGCGATTCGCACCCTCTAAAAAAAAGACGACCAATCTTTGTCGAATGGTCGCCGTACATGTCTCGTTGTTTGCTTGTTGTTTATGTCCCCTGTTCTTAATACTGCACGAAATTATAGGAGGGCGGCCGTGCTTTGCCGATAGTACGTTAGACCTGGCAAACTGCGTTGGACGCATCTCTATAAAATGGGCATACTACTGCATGAAATTACTTGAAAGGATGGCTAAATAGCTTGAACAAAAACACGATTGCGATTGACGGGCCTGCTGCATCGGGCAAAACGACAGTCGGCCGTATGTTAGCGGCCGAACTCAATTATTTATTGCTTGACACAGGTATTATGTATCGGGCGGTTGCCCTAGCCGCCAGCCAGCAACAGATTGCGCTCGATGACGAAGCGGCCGTCACCGCGCTTGCCCACGCCATCCAGCTAGAAATCACTGCGCCGACAGAAGAGGACGGCCGTCTCTACTCCGTTTTTCTCGATGGCAACGATGTCACATGGGATTTGCGGACAGATGTCGTCAATCGCTCCGTTTCGCTCGTCGCCTCGTATCGTGAAGTGCGTGCTGAAATGGTCGCTCGCCAACGCATAATTGGCGCGGCCGGAGGCGTGGTTATGGTCGGCCGAGACATTGGCACTGTCGTTATGCCATCTGCCCCGCTCAAAATATATTTGACCGCCAGTGCAGAAGAACGCGCCCAACGCCGTTATGACGAAAAAGTGAAACGCGGCGATACGGCCGATTACGAAACGATGCTCGCCGACATTATTCGCCGTGACCAATTTGACAGCACCCGCGAACACTCCCCTTTGCTCCCCGCGGCCGATGCAGTCCAAATCGACTCGACCGCCCAGACACCTACCGAAATCGTCGCCGCGATCCGTGCCTTGCTAGCTTAACCCTATGTCTGCTTTTAACTGGCTCGATAAATTTCACGGCCGCATGGAAAAACCGGCCGATTACGCCGAAAAAACACTTGCCGCCTACAGGCTTGGTATGAAAGCAAAAGGGTCGATAGCGGGCGTTCGCATCATCATCGACCCCGATTGTTGCGAAGCATGTCGTGCGCTCGACCCGGCCGCCCTCTACCATCCCGACGAAGCCCCCCGCCTCCCCCTAGACAATTGCGAAAAAGGCGCACAGTGCGGTTGCGTCTACCGTCCTGTCATGACTTACGAGCGCGATTAACTACAAAACGCGCCGCATCACCATTCGATAAGCCCATTGACTGACAAGCAACAACAGAACGACAAAAAGCAGCACACGGCCGTCATCGCCTTGCGCGGCCGTATGTGATAATGGCACCGCCAATGGAATAGAGGCGGCTGCTTGCGGAAGCTGTTCGGCCGTAGGGCTGGGCGTGGGCGATGCCGCGATATGGGTGGCTGCAACAGCCACAAGCACGGGAGTTGGGGTCGCTGTTGGCGTAGCAGTGGGGGCAACATACGTGGCCGCTATAGGCAAAGCTGGCTCAGTTTGCTCTGGCGTGGGGGATGCTGCGGTATGGGTGGCTGCACCCGGTAACGCGATTTCTGTTGGTGGCAGTTGGGTTGGTGTGGGTGGCAATTGTGTGGGGGTTGCCGTGATCACCGCCTCCCCCGGCCAAGCACACACATCCGCCTTTGGATCAAGCAGCACCAGTACAACGGCCGTGCCGCCCCCATGCTCTGGAAAATAGAATGTCAGATCATCTGCCACGCCCACGCCGATAAACCCCTCATTTGCATTGTCATTTAGGTCATTATCAAACTGTTGTAGCAACGCATGGCGATGCCCCCACACACCATTATTGGCACTGGCATAAAGAAAGCGATAAACAGACACCTCGACCGGAATCGAAATCGCATCAAGCGCGTGATAGGTGATATTTTCCGTCACCGCTTGGTAGCAGCCTACCAGTTGCGTCTCTTCCGATAGGCGATCACCAAAGGTACGGCCGTCCGCACCCACATGACCAATAATGTTATGTTCGACCGAATGTTGGGCGAAATTTTGGGCAACTTCCTGCAAAGCAGGCAGAACGCCTTTGTATGGCAAAATGCCTCGCGCTGTCCGTTCCGCATTGAGCAAAAACAGTGCTTTTTCGGCCGCTGTGTAGCTTTGCCAAATCGCCTCGCTCGGCAAATCGAGTATGCCGAGTGCATTATTGGACAGCCCCGTTTGGGTTTCTTCTGTGCGACGAGCGTTGTTATAGGCGGCTTCGATGTCTGCTATTGTGCTGACCGATGCACCGCCATTGATGCTGGCTGTGCCATCATCATGCAGCAGATAATTGTTGTTGAACAGCCCCCCCGAATCGACCCAGTGGATATTAGAGACCGGATCAGGATAATGGTCGGCCGCATCGGCTGGTAGAGCAAAGAAAAACCATAGGCAAGCAGCCCAACATAACCATAAGCGAATGGGGGCAAGATAAAAAGACATAGTGCATTCCTTGTGTGTGCGTACAAGTTAGCATCAACAGAACTTACGCAAGCTTCGTTTTGCCCTATGGGGCTGCGTAAATCCTCATCAAAAAAGATGCTGTTTGCGCGTTATTCAGTTTTTTGATTTATTGTTTGTGCGTTATGGTTTGCCGTTCACCCATGAGAACGACCACAACAACCATCAATTCCAACCAGTACCTAAGTACTTCGCTCAAGTATACAGAAAATCGTTGTATGGACAGTGGAGAAACAGGGTAATTTAAGGGGCAAATTGGGCAAATTTCGGGCGATATTATTGGCTCACCGTCCATTGTTGGTTTTCGAGGGCAAGCTGGAGCGTGATCAATTGTTGGCTATCGGGCGCGGCCGCTTCGACAATGGCTGCCTGGTCGGCAATGGTGATCGTTTGTGCTTCATAGCCCAATGATGCAGTCGCACGAACGAGATTGAGATAACTCGCTGCAAGCGGATCACGAAATTCATCGCGCTCAAGCGATAGTTCTATGCTGTCGAGCAACGAGCGAACGCGATCATAATTGCCCGCCCGCAGCGACTGATCGGCCGACCATAGCATCGTCTCGTACACGACATTAACTTCGTCTTCTGGGTGGCGAGTCAGCGCACCTGTCAACTGATTTTCGCGCATGTATTCGGCCGATGGCAGCCACGCATTCAAAAAATATGCCGTCGGATCATGCTGTTTCTGATAGGCGCGGATCGTATCGTAGTATGCGATGGTCAATTCGAGATCGAGCGCATCATCACTGCTCGGCTGTGCGCGCAAATAACTGTGCCAATCTTGCTCTAGTTGCTGGAGCGTTTTGCCAAAGTAGGCGGCCGTCGTTTTGCTGATCGCATCAGATGGCGCTTGATCCTCGGCCGTATCTTGTAGATTGCCATAAAACGATTGCATACGATCCCAGCCATAGTTATCGACCATATATTTGACAAATGCGCCTGCTTGGAGATACCCCACTTCGTGCTGTGCCGGGTAAAAATCATCGATCAAAATGTCGAGCGGGATATAACGATTGCTTTCTAGCAGCAGCGCGGCCGCTCGTTGGTCTAAATTCTCTGTTTTGTAATGGCCGCCCGTTCCCCATACCGCCAATCCCTCTGTCCAAAAACGATACTCCGCCCCGTTGATCAGCGCTTCGTCCAAAATATGGATCGATTCGTGGAGCAACACCGCTTCTAGGCTGCCACCTGCATAATTCCGGCCGGGGTACGAGATCACAATTGAGCCACCCGCATACCCACCTTGCCCGATCACACGGTCGATGAAATAGACATCGAGCTTGCGGTTCGGGATGATGTCGAGAATAGCGGCCGCGCCCTGGACACCGGCATCGACCGCCTCTACGAGCAACTCTTGATCGAGATCGGCCGTTGTGCCACTGACAAAATGAATGTTGGCAAACGCCGTCTCACGAGTCTGCCATGCCGCATTTTGTTCGATGGGCGAGAGCGCGGCCGTCGGCCGTACATCTACCGTAAATGTTGCGATATTGTCATCCTGGTTTGCGTCACCTATCGTCAGCGTATCAAATGGATCGATAGCGATGCTGACTGTATATGTTCCCGGTTTCTCGGCCGTCCACGCCCACCGTTTGATCAGCCCGGTCGAATTGCCCAGATCGATGCGTGCATCTAGCGTATCGGTGATGATCGGTTGCTCGTCAATCGCAATGATGATGTCTACGTCGGCTGGCAAAATCACATCAGGTACATGCGGCCGAATTTGAAATGTCACCCGATCCCCCTCCGCGATAAACGGAATGGGATAGAGCGTCACATCATTTGGCGCAATCGACAACTCTTCTGTTGAAAGCGGGGGGATTGTCGGCACGGGCGTATCGGTCGGCAACGGGGGAATCGTCGCCGTCGGCCGTACTGTATCAGTTGGAACAGGCACGGCCGTATCCGTCGGTGCAGGCGGCATGTTGATCGGCGTGGTTTGTGCGTTCGGCGACGGCGTAGCAGACACACATCCTACAACCAGTCCACACACAACCACCCATAAAGTGATTTTTTTTAGCATCTTCTCCTGTAGCAGATAACAGCTACAACGTGATTATAAAATAGCTGGTAGACAGTTCGCCACCCCTACACAGAAATATAATAACAATCTCAGGTTGTTCAGGCCAATCTCGGCAGAAGTGGAGGGGCTTGGTTCTCGAGCATCGCCATCAATGCGGCAAATAACTCGCGCTTATTAAACTGATTGAACTTCTGCACGATACTTAGTGCGTGGCTGTATTGGCTTGATTGGATGTGCTTGCCCGTCAGCACCTGCAAATTGCCCAATAGATTGCCCAAAAGCGCACGAACCTGCCACTCCGACATATCTTCGTCGTTTTCTGCTTCCCCCACGATCACGTTGACGATTCGCATAATCGTCGTGATCAATGATGTTTTGTGGCGCAGTCGCAATTTTGCCACTGACTGATGGTGTAGGGTTGTTTCGGCCGCTTCCTCTGCCAAG
>CALECP010000307.1 GCA_937949915.1 uncultured Anaerolineae bacterium | reverse complement strand
ATTCGTTCAAATTCTCGTTTATCGTGGGCTAATGTCCACAGACGAAGCGTATTCAGTGCGATCATCTGGGACGCAACTCGCCCTACTTTTTCCACAACACGCTTATCGTTGAACGTTTCCAATAACGGTTCGAGATAGTCTAATAATTTTCATCCTATATGTATCTCACATTATCACTCTATTGTCATCTAATACTTTTCCAGAGTTCTCAGAACTCTTTATAATTGCACTTAATTTAAGGCTCAAAGCCACTTTCGGGGCTTTTTCCGTATGTGGACGGTGAGTCCGAGCGCGGCCGTTTCTGCACCAGCTAGCCTCTTTGTTAAAACGGCCGCTCATTTGAAGGGAGCAGTTTCATGTGTATGGTCGGCCGCACCGGCGAAGTGAGGAAGGTTGTTGGCACACATAGGCAACCAGCACATGCAATCAACCCTCTTAACTTTCAACTTTCCAACTTTTAACTGTATGCCTTCCGCGCAAAGTACCGGCCGTCCTGCAAATGCTTCTGCGCCAGCTCAAATTCAGGCGATTTACGCGCTTCGCTAATGTGGTACTCCATCGGCTCTTTGTCCACCGTCAGCCGCTTATCGACCAGCGCATTTTCCTGATAATAGTCGATGTCTTGGCGAATGCGTTTGAGCTGGTCATGCTGACTTTGCACTTGCTCCGTCGTTTCACGAATGCGGGTCAGTAAGTCGAGCAATTGCGCGGCCGACTCATAAAAATCGTCGATGATCCAACCATGTCGCTTGTCGCTCAGTTGAGCAAACAGTTGGTTGTACTCTGCCTGATACGCTTGCACCGCTTGCGATGCCCGCTTGAAGCAAGCGTATTGACTCGTCTGTTTCAAAATAAATGCGCCATCATCATCGATCTCTTTTTGTTGCTTTTGCGCCCATTCACGGGTTTCTATCACCTGCGCGTCATGCTGCTCGCAGAGGGCAAAAAAGCGCTGTGCTGCTTCGGAAAAATCATCAAGGCGATTGGGGCTATCTTGGCTTGATTGATACCGTTTCGCAAGCTGATCGTATTGGACGGCCACATCATCTTTGGGCAAAATGCGAAGCTGACGGCCGAGATCGAGCCATGCAGTCCGCGCTTTGTTCCAGGCCCGTTGGGCGGCCTGCGCGGCCGTGTCTAGCTCGTTGCGATACCGCTCTTGCAGGTGTATGGCTTCCCCATCCAGCGATTGCAAAATGCGTAACGAGCGGCCGATCATGCCCGATTCGTCCCGGCCGGGCAGCGTCGGCATCGCTTCGATCCCTTCGATGCAGCCCATCAGCGCGTTGTCATAGCTCACGTTAAATTGGGTGATCAATTGGGTTGTTTCCGGCCGTGCTTGATCGCTGACGGCCGTCAAAAATTCGAGCGACGGCGCAAGTGTATGCAGCGATTCAGTCACAGACGTGAGCAAATTGCCCAAGCTCAACGTTTGCTCCGCCAACTCCCATTCATGCTTGTAACGAAAATCAGGATACGCCGCCATCACGGCCGTGGCATATTGATGCAGCACGCCCACATTTTGCACATAGTCGCTCTTTTTCTTGCCCCCCTTCACAGGGCGCAACCGCTTCATATTCTCATAGATTTGGGTAGCGCGTTCGTCTAGCCCTTCGCGGCTCGTCACGCTCGTGTCAATGTCCGTTTGCAAATTGCCGATACCCACGCGCAACATTTCTAGTTCGCCATTCATCTGATCCAATTGCTCAAAAGAAGCATCGTCCGTCGCTGTTTTGATGATATGTTGCAACTGTTGATCGTACTTTTTAATCTGGTTTGTCCAGTCAGTGACCTCGATCTTGGCAGCGCGTTCATCTCGCACGATTTGGCGCATCGGCTGAAGGGTGTGTTCGCGGATTTGTTGCGCCCGTTCGCGGATAGTGTCATCTACTGTGTTCAGACGGGCAACGCTGCCGCGCACATTTTCTAGGCTGGTTTCGGTAGCGGCTACTTCCCGGCCGAACTGGGCCAACTGTCGTCTTTCGGCCGCCACACGATAGAGACGCATGTAATCGTTGCGGACAAAACGGCCGTCTGCATCGGGCGATTCGAGCAAAAGCAATTGCAACGACTCGGCCGCTTGATCAACCTGATCATCAAGCTCATTTAACGCTCTCAGGTTTTCTGTTACCGTCGCCGAAAAATCGGCCGATTTCGCCCCCTCAAACCGCCCTAACTGCCGCCGTAGCTGACGACTCGAACGGGTAACGGCCGAAATACGCTTCCACAGGGCATCGGCCACTGTGCGATTGCGTTTTGCCCAGCCGCCACACTGCCGCGCCCAGATAAACAGCAATACCAGCAAGACAAAAATAAGAGAAAGTGTGATAAGAATAATGAACTCGACAGCCATCAACGTCCTTTTAACAAGTGATGGGCAGATCGTACCACAACCGAGACCAGCGTATCAGTACAAATCGGCACGAATGGTCAATTTTAACGGCCGCCCGTTGCCGCTTTCATCTCATAGCGTACAGACCGCCCCTGCCCCACTTTGTTCAAAATAGCTTGCTCTACCAATGTACGCAGATCATTTTCGGCCGATTTGCGGCTGCAATCAAACAGTTCACGGTACGCTTTGTTGCTGATACTGCCATTGGCGCGAATGAAACCAATCGCTTGTTGCTGCCGTTCATTTAGGTCAGCGCGGATTTCCGGCCAATCGCCCGCCAGTGCATGAAAACCAGCATGGAGGGCATCGTTCCCGGTTACTTGCGCCAATTTTGTCCCTTCCTGCCAATAGCGTGCGGCCGTGTCCAATTGGCGGCCGTGCAGCGACACTTCCACAATGTCATAGCACGTCGCCGCCAGCCAATAGTTGTGACCGCTATCTTGCAGACGCGCATACGCCGCCTTGTACCAAGCAAGCGCATCGTCAAACGCATTCTGCCCAAACGCGCACATCCCCAGCCCCTTCTCGTTGGCCGCGATCATGCGCTCATTCGCCGCCTGTTGTGCAAGCGCAAGGCTATCATTAAAAAATTCACGCGCCTTATCGTATCGTTGCAAATGATAATACCCTTGCCCCAGCGTAAATGTGCGCTTGATAGTACGCGCCACATCCCCCGCCTCTTGGGCAAACTGCCACGCTTGCCAATAATGATCGGCCGATAGTTCCAACTGCTGATTGTGATATTGCACCATGCCCATAAAGCTGTGCCAGTCCGAGAGCGTCGTCAGCCATTGGTCAGCATACTGCTCGATAATGTGCATCGCCTCGTGCAGTTTGGCGATTCCTTTGTCGATCTCCCCCTGCTGTTCGCTATAGATCAGGGCTTCTTGCATCAACGATTGGGCGGTCAAATGATCGGCCGATTGCGACTGCACGGCCGTCAGATTGCGCCGACACGCCGCATAGTGGGCGAGGGCGCGGCTGGTGTCTGTTTGGGCAAAGGCGTTTGCCAGTTCATACCAAACCCGTGCCTTTTGTTCAGGATCGGGCGCAGACAAAGCGGCTTGATATTCACGCACGGCCGCCTCTACATCGTTGCCCATAAATGCGACCCTGCCCGCCACCATTTTCAGGTCAGCCCATGTGCGCGGCCGCAACGACGATTGACGACATTGTGCCAACCATGTTTGCACCTCTGTCACAGACAGCGTTTGATAATGCGCGATCAGCAATGCGGCCATCTGCTCATCTTCCCCCGCCTTTTGATAATGCTCAATCGCATACTGCCATTGATGCTGCTTTTCAAAATAACGAGCGGCCGATTGATGCCAGCCTACCGTTTCCGTCGGCTGAATCTGTGTCTGCATCCACGCTTTTGCTTGTGGGTGAATGGCTATCGTGCGCCCTTTCTGGATTACCAAATTGTGATCGATCAGCCGGTTGAGGTGTGGTTTGAGTGGAAATCCGCAGTCGATAGTGGGCAAAACAGGCGCGACCATCAGTGCCAAAAAACGCAACACCGTTTGCTGCTCGGCCGTGCAGTCCGCCACCCGCGCCGCCAGCATCAATCCCCGTCTCGTCATGTTGTTGACAGGCGCATGTAGCTCTTGCTCGATCAACTGTGTCGCTCGTTTGACGGCCGCCCGTCGCCGCGTTTGCGCGGTCGAATCGCTCACCAAATACAGATCAGCATACGCCGTCGCCGACATACCCTCTACGTACCGTTTTTGCAACACATCCGCACTCTGTTGCGCCCACGCTTTGCGGTCTTGGCGCAACTGTGCCAGCGTCCACACCAGCAATGCCTGCACCGCATACGGCGCAACTTGCTTAGGATTATCGCCGTCCAGCATTGCGCCCCGCACCGCCCCATCGTTTGCCAACGGCGAGAACGCCAATTGAGCAAGCTGGTGATAGTGCGAAAATGCGATCCGAACGGTTTCTTCCATTGCTGTATCTCGTAGAATTTACGCCGCCCGGTTGTAGGGACATGGCATCCCATGTCCCTACAACCGGGCGATATTGCGCGGTCTAATCGCGCAATTCGCTATCTATTATACGTCAAATAGTCACCAAAACCTTGCAGAGCAGTCCCATTATGCACGGCCGCCAAAAAGTGTATAGTGAGCAGTATCGGAAAATAAGATAAGAATCGGCGATTGATGACGCACGGTCGTAGGGACATGGCGCGCCATGTCCCTACTCAGCATTATGAAGGAAGTGAAAGTGATGATCGGAATATATTATAAAAAAGCAATTTTTCTCATGCTTGGGTTGTGCCTGCTGTGCGTGGGGCGCTCTGTACCTGCCACGGCCGCACCGGCCGCCGACATGC
>CALECP010000306.1 GCA_937949915.1 uncultured Anaerolineae bacterium | reverse complement strand
GGTATGGGCGAATGGGCCGTTGACGGTGCGTTTGACAATGTTTGGGACAGATAATCCGTATACGCCGGAAAATGATGCGGTGAGCAAATCGACCAGTATTGTGGTCAATCGGGCTGCCCCGACGGCCGTGCCACCGACGGCGACCAACATACCGACACAGACACCGCTGCCGACAGCTACGCCATTGCCAACGGCGACGGCGCAACCGACTGCGATCCCTGCCACAGCAACACCGTTGCCCACGGCCGAGCCATTGGTCACGATTGTGCCGACTATTGCGCCTACTTCTGCACCCACTGCGCGGCCGACCGATATGCCAACGGCCGTGCCTGTCGCTACTGTTGAGATCGTGATCGAAGAACCGACTGTTGAGCCGACGATTGAACCAACGGCCGAGCCGGTAGCGACGGAGGCGGTGATCATTGACGAACCGACACTAGAGCCGACTATTGAAACTGAACCTGAGAGTGAAAGCGAAATCGAACCGACGGCCGAGCCGTTATTGCCGTCGGGCGATGGGGGTGGATCGAGCGATAGCTAGGCGGCTCGTTTTTTGCGCCAGGTGTATAGGGTGAGGGCTGTGGCGAGCGCGGTGAGTGTGATGGCGGTGATCGGTATGAGGCGTGATGCGGGTTGGGGTGCGGCCGTGTCGAGATTGACGGCCGTGGGGATTGGTGCGCGTGGCGTAAACAGCAAGCCGCCAAAACAAGGATACACAATCGGGTCTGGGTCGCCTTGCTCTGTCCAACAAAATTCGCTGCCCGGTTGTGAATCGCTTTCAAATTGTGGCACGTACCAGAGAACGATGTTGCTGTCGGCCGTTATGTCGCCGTCAATGTAGTCGTTCGGCCCTTGTTCGTGCGAATCGGTGCAGCACTGTATGGTCGAATCGAAGATGCCGAGATCGATGTCTCCTTCGCTCGGCCGATGGCGGGTGACATAGATGTAGCCTGCATTTTCGGCCGTGGGCTGCATATCGAAGGCGATGTTTGTGGGGTCGCTGATCTGCCATTGTTGTGTGCCGTCGTGCTGCCACCATTTTTCAAATGGCTGTGTTTGCCAACTACCATCTTCTGAATCTAAGATGGAGAGCGTGTTGTTGGCATCGTCATTAATGGCAATATCGACGCGCATAACGGAGCGATAGATAGGCTCAGAACCGGTGTCTGACCCACATCCCCGGCCGTAAGCACCGGACAAAATTTGGAAGCGGCCGTCGTTGTAGAATTGAAATTTTTGCTCGTAGCGATAGTTGCAATTTTGCCCCCATGCTAACATACGATAATCTTGCACTAGCTCAAAGCCATCAACCAAATCACGTACTTCTGTTTCGCCATAGGGGGCAACGGGGAAGGATGCCCCACTGACACCGCACCCGATTGAGTCGGTAAAGCCACCTGCGCCATAATCGACATGCCATTCGACATTTTTTGCGCTGGTGAGGACGCGCATCCCGTTAAAGGTGACATCAAAAACAACGGTGCCGTCGCTGGGGCTGGTTTCATAGTTGACCGACCAGCCAGCGCGGGTGACGACACCGGGGGCTGGACAGGCGGGGCGGGTGTTGCGTGGCTGCGGGTTGGATGGGTTCGGCCGGAGCGTTGTCCAAAACAAGCCAGCCAGTTCTTCGGTGGTCAGGTCGATCACCGCCCATAAATTGCGCCCTTCTTGCTCGAATGTGGCGGCGACACAAACATGATCACCCGCACACCCATCGTGCATACCGCCGTCATTGGCCGACATGCTGACGCGCTCTGGCTGAAAGCCTAGCTCGGCGATGATGTCTGGATGATTGAGGGCGATGTCGGTCGCTTTGCTGGCGAGTTGCTGGCTGGGCATCGGCCGGTTGTGTTCTTGGTACAGCACGTCGGTCACATCGCTGCCATCGACGAGGGCAATAATGGTTGCACCCGCATCAAAATCGTAAATGTTGACTTGTTGGCAATTGTCACCACACGCACTGTCGGCCGGGCGTTGTGCGCCGGTGGGGGCGACACCAAAAACGTCGGCGCGGTTTCCGTCGATGTATGCTTGTACTCGTGTGTCTGCCAGCGCGGCCGCTTGTGCCGTTTCTTGAATGGAGGTGATCGAGCGGCCGCTTCCCATAAATTTGCCACGGACGGAGACGGGCAAGACAGTCAGCCAGACGACGATGCCCAGCCCGACCATTAATAATAATCCTAGCAACCCATATCGTTTGCTCATTTTTTCCCTTTTGGCATTTTGTTGTATGTCATGGTTGCCAGAACCAATGTGAGTATGAATACGTGTGTGGATGGGGCGTGTGTGTGCGCGGCCGTGTAGTGGACGGCCGTGACGACACCGCTTGTGTTTGATTGATCGTGCGCGGCCGAAAATTGGCAATCATCGGTGCTGTCTATGTTGTAGTCGTTTGAGACAACCACGCCTAATGTGTCGATGCGGCATGTGATGTCGGCCGAGCTGATTTCACTGTGTGCGGCCGAAAAAAGCGTGTCAAACAGGTAAATGTTGCCGACCGTTGCCATACCGGTGTCTGTTAGTGTGGTGTGCGTGGTCGAAAGGGTGCTGGCGTAGCTTGCGATGTTGTGACCCCATTGGGAACTGTTGTTGTTTGATAGGGTGCTGCTGATGATGGTTGCTTTTCCTGAAACGAGATTGATGCCGCCGCCAGATACGGCCGCGCTGTTGTCTGCCAGCGTGCTGTTTGTGACGGTCAATGTGCTTGTGTAGGCGTGGATGCCGCCTCCGGCCGTGGCGGCGACGTTATTCGCAAACACACTCTCATCGATCACAATGCTGCTGCCGCTATCGGCAATCGCGCCTCCTTTTTCGGCCGCTACATTGCCCACCAGATCACTCTCTATCACGTTGATCGCCGAGCCGTCTTCGCTAAATATCGCGCCCCCATCTTCTGTTGCACTGTTGCTGATCATCTGTGACGTGGTGATATTCAGCTCGTTATCGCCAACATTGAGATGAATACCGCCGCCTTTGGTCGCCTCGTTGCTTTCAAAAATAGTGTTGTGAATATCAATTTGCCCTTTCTCACTATAAAGACCGCCGCCCCGTTCAGAAGTGTTGCCCGTCACAAAGGAGTCTTCGATCAAAACAGTGCCTTCACGATTCATGATCCCGCCGCCGAACGGCCGCCGTGTCACCGATGACGTTGTTACCCGCACACCCCGGTTGTCTGCCACAGTAGAACGACTGAGAATAGTCGTGCCTCGAATGTTGTAAATACCTGCGCCAAAAATTGCTGTGTTGCTCACAACGTGCGAGTTGATGAGGTGTAATGTGCCGACTGAGTTGCGAATGCCACCGCCTGTGTTGCCAGTCTCATTGTTTGTGACGATCACGTTACGGAGTGTTACATTTCCCCGGTTGTATACACCGGCTCCCGTTGAACTCGCCCCAAAGTTTTCCTTGAATCCATTGCGAACAGTCACATTTTCGATTATGGCGGTGACATCGTTATCTATCGTGATGACTGAGCCTGCCCGTCCGCCATCGATCACCGTCCCGGCCGCCCCTTCACCCACCAGCGACAGTGATTTTTCAATCGTCACGTTTTCGGTGTATATACCGGTTGCTAGCATCACGATGTCACCATCATTCGCCACATCAATTGCTGTCTGGATGGTGGGATAGTCGGCCGGGACGCGATGGATTGTTTGCGCGGCCGTTACCCCCACAAAAACGAATACGTAAATAACGATACAAAGGGCAAGCGAAAAAGGATGCTTCGGCAAATTGATCTCTCCTCGGACAAAATAACCAGCAAATCAATAGGAAAATAGTCATTTTGTTGACATATTTTATAAGGTGTTTACAATAGTAACAATAGTTAAATTATTTTACAAACCTTCTTCAAAGTATGTATAAGAAAAAAGGTTGTTAAAACACA
>CALECP010000305.1 GCA_937949915.1 uncultured Anaerolineae bacterium | reverse complement strand
GGCCGGACAGATCACCGTATACGATGCGGCCGGACACCCACTCGGCAGCGCGGCCATAGCTGCCAATGCTGACAGCGTGATTGTGCCGCTTGATGCGACCCTGTTCGATAGCACAATCCATGATCTGACACTGAAATTTGCCCCTGATAACGTCACACCACAAGCGGTCACACTCGACAATCGCTTCGACATTGTGGGCGGCACGGCCGGATTTAATACCGCCCATGCAGACGGGGACGGCCGGGGTGTACACGAAGTGATCTTTTTCGTGCCAGAAGAAGGGCATTACACCATCCACACAGGCAAAACGAACAATGTGAACGGTAATCTCAACCTTGCAATTTTAGATTTGGACGCACCTGCTGACAGTAATCTGGTGTATCCTGATGTTTTCATCCCCCTGACTAATCAAATTCAGACCTTTACAACCGAACCGCTCCTATTAGATGCGGGGCTGCACGTATTGCGGTTCGTGTATAGTGCGGAATATGATGGCGATTATATTTGGGGAACGATTTCAGAGGCAGAAGCCCCAATCGCTTTGAGCGTTGGTTTGCAGACAATTTCGGCCGTGCAGCCGCCTCTGTGGTCACTACTAATTGCTGCTATCATCGGAGTCAGCTTAACGACACGCTGGCTCAAGTCACGCTGATGGTGTTGTGGTAAAAAATGCGGCCGTGCGTAAGTTCACGGCCGCATCCCACACTGTATTCGGCCGTCACTGTTTTTTGATTTTTCCACTTTTAACTTTCCCACCTTCCCCCTTTTAACGTTTTGCTGCTATAACTCTCTGTGATGGATTCGTTTGAATTGGTTACACAACTGCATGAGGTGAAAGCGGCACGGCCGACCATGCTCGCTATCGGTGTGTTCGATGGGGTGCATCGGGGGCATCAGCAATTGCTCGGCCGGGTCGTGGCGGCCGCCCGCGAACAAAATGCGAGAGCGGCTGCGCTCACCTTTTTCCCGCACCCAAAAGAGACGATCACCCGTGAAAAAGGACGCTATTATCTGATGCCATTGGCAGAACGGGCGCACTGCATCGCGCAGCAAGGGATCGATCTCGTGATCACACACCCTTTCAATGAAGCGGTGCGCCAGATGCGAGCCAGTGCGTTTGTCGATGCGTTGATCGCCCATTTAGATATGAAGCAATTGTGGGGCGGTCACTTTTCGCTGGGGTACGAACGGGAGGGCGACCACGCTTTTTTGTCGCAGCTTGGTGCGGTGCGGGGTTTTGCAGTGCATCAGGTGGATGCGTTGGTGATGGCGGGAGACGAACGGATCAGCAGTTCGCGCATTCGGCGCAGTTTGGCGATGGGAGATGTGCGCGATGTGGCGGTGTGTCTGGGGCGGCCGTATGCGATGACGGGCGAGGTGGTGTACGGGCGGCAACTCGGCCGTACTATCGGTGTGCCGACGGCCAATGTGGCGGTGTGGAAGCAGCAAATCATCCCGGCCAATGGGGTGTATGCGACGCGGGTGTGGGTCGATGGTGTGGCGTATGCGGCCGCGACCAATGTGGGTGTGCGGCCGACTGTTGACGAGAATGCACACATCACTATCGAAGCGCATTTGCTCCACTTTAGCGGCGATTTATATGGCAAAACGGTGCGTATCGAATTGCTCGAATATATTCGTGGCGAGCAAAAATTTGATGGCCTAGACGCACTCAAGGCACAAATTGCGGCCGACATCGCGCACGTTTCACAACTTGTTTCTGCCGATTAATAGCGGAATTATGGTGTGCTTTATAACCAAATCTGAACCGGATTCAAACCGTCTCATAACCGACTTTTTCATCGTAACCTGTTAACTTAGTGGCAGAGAGATTGATCACATGATACAAGACTCTCTGGTGTGAAAATATTAATTTAGGAGAACATGTACGATGTCAAAATTTAGATTTACTTTATTTTCCAATGTAGTCCACTTGGCAGTTTTAATACTGCTTTGCTTGTTGTGTGTGCCTCTCGTGGGCGCGCAAACCACGTTTTCTTGTACGGATGTAACCGAAATCCCCGCTATCGAATGTGAAGCTCTTGTCGTGTTATACCATAGCAGAGGCGATAATAACTGGGACGAATCTGGTTGGCTACAAACAAGTAATCCTTGCTTGTGGGAGGGTGTTACTTGTTCTGATGACAACACAACTTTAGTTGAATTATATTTTGGATTTAATAACAAGTTGGAGAGTCTACCGCCGGAAATCGGGAATTTAACTAATTTGACGACGTTGTTATTGAACTTTAATAGGTTGGAAAGTCTCCCGCCAGAAATCGGGAATCTAACTAATCTAACGACGCTGTCATTGCACTCTAATAGGTTGGAGAGTCTCCCACCAGAAATCGGGAATTTGATCAACTTGACCGATTTGGCTTTGGCACTCAATGATCTGACAAGTGTTCCGCCAGAAATCGGAAACCTAACTAATTTAACGACGCTGTCATTGCACTCTAATAGGTTGGAGAGTCTCCCACCAGAAATCGGGAATCTGATCAACTTGACCGATTTGACTTTGGAAGGCAATGATCTGACAAGTGTTCCGCCAGAAGTTGGGAATTTAATCAACTTGCTCTATTTATCTTTGTCTTACAATCAATTGACAAGTGTTCCGCCGGAAATTGGGAATTTAATCGACTTGGCCTATTTGTCTTTGGCATCCAATGATCTGATAAGTGTTCCGCCGGAAATCGGGAATTTAATCAACTTGACCTATTTGTCTTTGAATTACAATCAATTGACAAGTGTTCCGGCCGAAATCGGGAATTTAGATAATTTAACAATACTGTATTTGGGATCTAATCAATTGACGAGCCTTCCGGCCGAAATCGGAAACCTGATTAGTTTGACTTCCTTAGCTTTTAATGGCAACCTACCAATGACGCTCCCAGTTGAAATACTTAACCTAATTAATCTGGATGATACATCTTCATGGAATGATGAATTCGGTAACATTATTATTGAGATGTACGATTTTGCATGTATCAATGCGTCACCAGCAGCTATTGAGGCATGGAGTGACGCAACAGGACTTCCTAACTTTAGGTCTTGTTCTCCTCCACCAACGGCCGTCACAATCCATTCCGCCCCTCACTTAACAACGTCACCGATCAGCATACTATGCCTAGCGTTATTCTTCATCGGTGCATACAGTACACGTGCGATTGTTCGTCAACAGTAAAAGCAGCGACTGAACTATTGAGGCGTTACGCATCTTGCGTAACGCTTTTTTGTTATGTGCAACTTTCCGGCCGATAATGCGTATCGGTTGTAGCGATTAAAATTTACCGAACTTCTAATCATAGAGTGGATCATTAGACCTTATCGGAAATAAAAATCGATGAGAGAAACTGTCTCAACGGGTGAACGATTA
>CALECP010000304.1 GCA_937949915.1 uncultured Anaerolineae bacterium | reverse complement strand
GCTATAGAAATCAATGGAGCAAAACGAAAACACGATGCGCTATCCGGCCGTACAACGCTGTCAAAAGCAGGCACATACCAACGATATAGTCCTTTGGTCATGTTCAGCTAATTATCAGAATTTTCATCAGGTAAGCGCATTATGTTAATTATTGGGAGCAACAAAAAATTGGTTGCTTCGCCAAATGTGTAATGGAAAAACTGAAAGTAGTAAATGTAGTAAGTTCACAAAAATAGTAAGTACAAACAGTAAACGTACAAGTAGTACATAACGTAAAGGAAAATCTAATGAAACGTATTGTGACCCTTCCTATTGTAGGTGTGTTTTTGCTGTTGCTTATCTTGTCAAGCGGATCTTATGCCGCGCCACAAGTCAGCAACAATAACGGCACATGGTTCGATAATTATATCGACAGTGCGGGTGTAGGCGTAGTCAACGCCGTCACCCATAACCCATCCAGCAGTATTATGGAATTGACCGGAGCTAGTGGTGATTACACCACCGTCCCAATCATTCCGACCAGCTTTGATCAGTGGGACATCTTAACGATTGATGCGACCACCAGCACCACCAGCGACCTCACAATCGACATTTTAGATGCGTCAACAGGCGCGGTTTTGTTCGCTGGAGTATCTCCGGTGGGCGGCCAAATCGACTTGGACGCGCTGGGGCTGACATCAGCCACGGCCGGTATTCAAGTCAAAGTCAATCTGTCGAAAAATGGCCCAACAAATCCCTCCGTCAACAGCTTGGACGTGACATGGAATCCCGTGTCCCTCTTGCTGATCGACTTTGAGGCGCAGGAAACGGCCGAAGCAGGAAACTCAGTCACTTATGAAGTACGCTACTCAGTCAATTACGTGGAGGCACGTGATTTGGTGATCTGGTCAGAGTTGCCAGAGAATGGGGACGGCGCGACCTATCTTGAACCTTATGGACAAGATGATTCGCCCAGCTACAGTAACGCCGCGCAAAACGGGCTGTATTGCCCGGCCGGATCGGGTGGCTGTTTGGTCAACGGGACGGCCGTTCCCGAAAACGCCGTTTATTGGGATTTAGGCACAGTGTCAGAAGGGACGACCGCGTTGTTGACCTACGGCGTGAGTAGCCCGAACGGAACGCTGAACGGCACACAGTACACGACTGATGCGTTTGCCAATGCGTCGAATGCGGATCAGGTGAACAGTGCGCCAGACACGACCATTATCACCAGTACACCGAACCCGAACATCGACAAACGCGCTCAAGGGCCGTCTGTCATTCCATTGCCGACCGATGACCGTTATTACGCGGAAGATGGCACACCTGTCACGTTTATCATCGCTGACCCGATTGGCTCGGCCGATGGCAACACGTACTCCCCATCTGGTGTTGAAGATATGTACAACACCGTGATTTGGGATGATGTGTCTGATTTAGAGGCGAACATTGTCGGCGGCGGAAGCGCGGCCGGATATACGAACATTACAGGCGGCGGTGTGTATGACCCCGCATTTGTGCCACCTGCTGGGGGAACACCATTTCCGGCGATTGTATGGGACAGCTTGGGCGTGGGCGCGGACAGCATTTTTGAGCCGGGCGCGACGTTCCTTGAGTCATTTGATGTTGTTTTGTTGAATGATCCTGTTGTTGCACTCGAAATGGTCAACACCACTTGTATCGACTCTGACCAAACGACTGCGATTTGTGCCGATGTGGTGATTGAAACGGTGCCAGATGAGACTGTGGGCAACGGCATCTTCGCCAAAGGGGATGACCTGAACAACGTTGACACGATCAGCGCAGGCATCAACGACGATTCGAGTTTGTTTACGGGGTACGGAAGCACGTATGAGTATCTTTTGACGGTCAACAATAATTCGCTTGTCACCGTCACCGACGTGCTGATGATCGACATGATTCCTGATACGGTCAGTTTATCGGCCGCTTACGTCTCCGATCCAAACGCGAACGAGACGATTTTTTATTACACAGGGACAGGCTTCGCTGACCCCCTCGTGACACCGCCAACGACGGTAGGCACATTGCCCGCCAGCTTGGGCGCGGGATGGAGTACGACACCC
Organism: uncultured Anaerolineae bacterium; assembly: GCA_937949915.1. GTDB lineage: Bacteria > Chloroflexota > Anaerolineae > Promineifilales > Promineifilaceae > CALECP01. The sequence continues at coordinate 20,979 of CALECP010000304.1, read as the reverse complement.
CCCGCAAACTTAGGCGACACCACTTGGATCGCATTCTTCTTCCCAGAAACAGGGTCGCGCTACGTGCCTGCGGGCAATCCGAACAGCCAATGGATCGCGCACATGGAAGTGGACGTAGACATTCCTCAAGACCCGTGTGTGACCGACACAATCGACAATTATGGTCACTTCGCGGCGTATGGTGCAGAGCCATTCGGTGGCGGTGCGCCGAACGCGATTGAACTGACGTATACCGACCATGAAATCACGATGGTTGAGCCAGAACGGCCGCAATTGAACATCAGTGGCAGTGGTGTAAACATCACGCCAGACCCATTGACTGATTTGCCGGGCGTTGTGCGCTATACGGCCGTCATTCGCAACGAAAACGAAGGCGACCTCTCGACCACCGCGCAAAATGTTCGTGTTGAACTGCAATGGACGCAGATCAACGTCAACGGCATGTTGCAATTTATGGATTTTGTGAACGCGAACGGTGGCACGATTGAGACGTTCGATCCGGTCAACGGCCGTGTCGTCATCAACATCGGCACATTGCTCCCCAACCAAGCGAAAACGATCACGCTCGATTTGTCTGCCCCACAAGGGACGTTGATCGGCGAACAGTACAGCGTCAACGCGATTGTAACGGGTGAACCAGTAGAAAATCCGTGTTTGCCAGATGCGGTTTCGCTTTCAAAAGATGGGGCAATTGCGGCGACGGCCGTCCTCCAAGTGGTCAAAGAGGATGCACTTAATCTCATCCCCGGCGGTGATTTGTTGGAGTATGTAATCAAGTTCAATAACATTGGTGACAGCCCAACAACAGACACATTCGTTGTTGACCGTTTGCCACTTCGTGAAGTGTTTGAATATGCGTATGCACCGAACGGTGAAACGGTGTATTTCACCGACAAAACTGTGCCTGATTTGCCACTGTTCCTCGACCCAACACAACCGCTTGATGGTGCGACGATTGCCGCGCACTTTACACCCGGTACGTTGAATGACGGCGGCACACCGGCCGATTTCACAGACGATGTGTGGACGAGTCCATTTGGTGAAACGACGACATGGTTGGCGTACAAAGTGGATGATCCGTTGCTCACGCCCAACTTGTTCCCTGTAGGCGAGACACGCGAAGTGTCGTTTGTCGTGCGGAACGATGAAGACAGTCAGCCGCCGCAAGTCGATTCAGGCGATGGGACGTTGCTGTTCAATGAAGTCGGTATTTTCTCGGCCGAATTGCTCCAAGCAGTCGGCAACGAAGTGCGGACAACGATTTCGGAAGACCCCGGCCTGTACATCGACAAAGAAGCGTCGAGCGACATCGTTGTGGCTGGCATTCCGTTTGAATGGGTGATCACGTACTACAACGATTCAGGCACGGCCGACTCTAGCGTGACGATTCAAGACACATTGCCAGCAGGCATCACGTACAACGGCGCGACGCACGATTGGAACGCAGTGGCGACAGCGAATGGCGCGAGTGGCATCAATGCAGGCACAGTGCCATCGTTGGTGACGATGAACCCAGACGGCACGACGACGTTGCTGTTTGAAATCGCGGGTAATTATCGTGGTGGCAACCTTGCACCAGAAGAAGGCGGGAGCATCACGCTTGATGTAGTCGCTGATCCAGCATTGGTGAACAGTGGTGATTTGGTCGTGAATACGGCGTGTGGTACGGCCGTTAATCCAAACGGCACGACTTATGTGTGTGACGAAGATGTGGTTGAAGTGCAGAACCCAGATTTGACCATTACCAAAGTGGCTGGTCAGACTGACCCTGCCAGTGGCGACACCGTGACATATTTAATCGCCGTTTCTAACATCGGTGGGTATCAGGCGGTCAACGCTGTGCTTGTTGATACGTTCCCAACGGGGATGAGCTACGTGGCGAACTCTGTACAGGTACTCACACCGGGCTGGTCTTTGGGCGAGCCGACTGTTTCAGGACAAACGTTGACGTGGCAAGCGGCCGATGGCAACGCGATCAGCGACAACAGCTTGAGTCCGGCCGATCCGGGCTACATTGCGCCGTACACCGGCCCTGTTTACTTTACTTATCAGATGGAAGTGGCGGCCGGAATCGAACCGGGTACAGCATTGCCAAACACGATTACGGTTGACAATGACATCCCCGAAGAAGATGAAGATAACAACGAGGATGACGAAGAGGTGATCACGCCGTACCCAGACCCCGAAGTGACGAAAGACGGTCCTGATCTGATTGATCGCGGTGGGTTGATCGAATGGACGGTGAGCTATGGCAACTTTAATAATGAGGACGCGGAAAATGTGTACTTAATCGACACGTTGCCCGATTGGAATGGAGACACGGCCGTAGACCTTGATTTCTTCTCAACGTCTGCAAATGGCCCAAGCGCAGTGACTGTTTATTACAGCGATGCGGCCGTCGGTAGCGCACCCGCGTTCACCAGTGGTAGCGGCGGCGCAGGTTGGACGACGAGCGCAGGATCATTGACGAACCCTGTTTCGCACATCGCGTATGACGTAGGCGATTTGCCACGCAACACTGGCCCGTTTGAAATCACGATTAAGGCGTTCGCGCAAGACCCTGTGACGGGCGAATTGCCGCCAGCAGGCACAACGTATTTGAATGATGTCGAGATTTTCACCTCGTCTGAGGAAGATGATCCGACCAACAACCAAGATGACGATCCGGTGCAGACACCAAACGTCGATTTGGCGTTGCAGAAAGAAGGCTCGGCCGAAGGATTCTTCCCCGGCGTTGCGCCCGGTGCGAGTTTGGTCTACACCATCACGTACCAAAATCTAGGCACGGTGACGGCGTATGGCGTGGTGATTACTGATTCGTTGCCCGCGCAGGTGTTTGCGAACAGCCCCGCGCACAACTTTAACATCGTGGCGTTTGTCGATGGCAGTGGCAGTGCGGTTTCGGCCGTTGACACGTCTGACAACGCGATTTTGACCCCGATTCCAGTCACGTTCACGCAAAGCGGACAAGATTTGGTATGGAAGCTGGGAAGCGACACTATCGGCGACCCGATTTATTACCGCGATGTCGGAATGCCAGCCGGAGCAGAAGGCTCATTCCAAATTTTCGTAACGATTGACCCCGCAACGACCGATTCGACCATCATCACCAACTTGGCGCGGATTAGTACCGACAAGCAAAGCGATGATGCGGCCGATGAGGAGCTGCTCACGAATAACCCGGATGATTCGACGGTGATCGTGTATCAAGCGGACGTATTTGTGAACAAGAGCGTTGTTGATTTCCCAACAGGAGATGAGTTCTGGACGGAATCGGGCAGTATCTTGGAGTACACGATTGAGTACGGCAACAGTGGGAACATTGACGCGGAAAATGTGGTGATTTACGAGATCGTTCCTGAAGGGACGACGATCATTCCAGATAGTTTGCTGGACAATTTGCCACCGAACACCTACGTCGAACCTGTTTTCGGACCTGATGGCTCGACTATCGTTGGGTTTGAACTGCATTTCGTCAATCCGTTGCCAGCACCCAGCACGTTCTGGGGGCAATCAACATTCGGTGAATGGCAGGACGATACGATTGTTGATTTGAATCTCAATATCAAGACGAAAGATGAGAACGCGCAAGCGTGTCTTGTGCTAGATACTTTGGGCGGCCCATTCTATCGTTCGACTGTCGCAGAGCAAACGTTTGATGATACGAACGCTGTAACGCGAGGGATTGCGGTACTTGATGCGGATGGTGATGGTGATCTCGATATGGTCACAACCAACTTCAAATTAGAGGACGAACTGCACCTCAACGATGGCACGGGCGTGTTTACGCCAACCGTGTCGCTTGGTACGGTTACGCTTTCTAACGGTAATCGCACCGATGTGATCGCGGCCGACATCGACAATGACGGCGATGATGATCTCATCTTCTCAACAATGCAAGAAAATTTTGTGATGGTGAATGACGGCACAGGCGTATTCACTGGTACAGCAGGCACAGACGATTACTCAACTGCAATAAATAGTACAGAAGCGGTTGTCGCGTTTGATGCGAATGGTGATGGCAACATCGACTTGTTGGCAGGAAACGAGTCAACAAACAACGTCTTGTACTTGGGTGATGGCACGGGCAACTTTACGGCCGCGGCCGACCAAAGTGACTGGGCAACATACGCTGATGCAACCCAAGATTTACAAGCGGTAGACATCAACGGTGATGGCACTATTGACATTATCGAAGGGAACTCGAAAGAAGATTACATCTACCTCAATGATGGCACGGGTGCGTTTACTCGTTTCTCACCGGCCGGGCAAGAGTTTGATGATCCGAACAGTGTGACATACGCTGTCGAAGCGTTCGATGTAGATGGTGATGGCGATCTTGACATTGCGGTTGGCAGTCCGACAAGCAACCAGCACAAAGTGTACCTGAACGATGGTACAGGTGTGATGACGCTGTTGGCTAATTCAGGCGACTTTGGTAGTGCGTTGATCAGTCGCATTAGTGCATTGACTAGCGTTGACATCGATCTTGATGGCGACATCGATTTGATTGCTGGCTTCACATCGGCCGCTCGTCTCTATGTCAATGACGGCACGGGTATCTTTACGGCCGACTACACCTTCTCAACAGGCGCATCTGTGGCGATTAAGGGTGTCGAACCACACGCCGTTGTTGCCTTTGATGCAAACGGTGATGGTGATGCGGACGTAGGTGTAGGAACGGTAAACAGCAACCATTTCCATATACAAGACATTTATGTTGAATCAGGGTCAGTCACTTCGACCCCGATCACACCGACCGTTCTGTTCCCAAATTCGGGCGCACTGGTGGCGTGGAGCTATCTGGTTGTTGACCAAGTTGTGCCAGACAACACAACGATCACCTACGACGTGCTGGACGCGAGTGGCAATGCAATCTTGTCTGGTTTAACACCAGATCAGTACGGCCGCATCAACATTGCAAGCCTCGATCCTGTCATGTATCCGGTTATTTTGTTGCGCGGCAACCTCGCTAACGCATCGGGGCCAGATATTGCACAAAACGAAGTGACACCACAACTATGTGCGTGGAACGCCGTCTTCCAGATGGAAAAACCGGCCAGCTTCACATTCCAAGTGATTGTAGATGACCCCGTGACGGCCGGACAAACAACGGTCGATAACATCGTCAACATCACCACAGACACGCCAGAAACTGACCCGGACAACAACGATGATGACGACACGATCAACATCATCTTTACTGACCCTGAAGTTGAGAAGGAAGTGGATGAGAGTACGGCCGATCCGGGCGACACACTCGTTTACACCATCGACTACACCAACAACGGGCCGCATCCTTCCATCAACACCATCATCACCGACACGATGCCAACGGGTGTAACCGTCCAGAGCTTCTCTGGTGGTGGTACGCAGGTTAGCACAGCGCCAGACGTTGTCGTATGGAACATCGGTGATCTCGCTGTGAACGAAGGCGCAACGCTCTACATTACGGTCACTGTCAACGTTGGCACAGAGGGCAGTACCCTGCTCAACACCGTCACGATTGGCAACGACCGTCAAGAAGTTGATTACAACAACAACGATGACGATGCGGTGACCTTCGTAGGCGATGCCGCGAACATTTACATCGAAAAAGATGGCCCAGCCAGCATCGAATTGGGCGAAATCATCACCTACACGTTGACGTATGGGAATGATGGGAACTTACCGGCCGAAAACGTCGGAGTCGAAGATATTTTGCCTGATGGCGTAACGTTCATCGACGCGATTCCAGCGATTACCAACCTCAACAGCAACGTACTCGGCTGGAACAACATCGGCACACTCAACCCCGGTGGCACAGGCACAATTTTGGTTGTCGTTCAAGTGAGCAGTGACCCCGCCTATCTTGGCGTGAACTTGCGAAACGTGGCAACCACCAGCACAACCACCCCAGAGGTAACATTAGAAGACAACACAGACGACCATGAGAACGTCCCCGAACTCGATTTGGCGGCGATCACAGGTTACGTTTGGCACGATGTCAACGAAGATGTGGTATTTGACCCTAGCGAAGACGGCATCGAAGGCGTGTTGATTACGTTGACAGGCATAGACATCTTTGGCAACTCGGTTGTGATGACGACCACCACGGCCGCCGATGGCTCTTACGCCTTCACCAACCTCTATCCGGGCGACTACACCTTGACAGAAACCCAACCAGCCCCCTACTTGTCAACCGGTTCATCAGTCGGTTCAGAAGGTGGCACAAACAACCCACCCGATCAAATTACCGACATTACGCTTGAATCTGGTGACCTGGGCTTGAACTACAACTTCGGTGAAGATTACGGCGTAAGCATCGGTGACACCGTATGGGCAGACACCAACGCAGACGGCGTTCAAGATGGCAGCGAAAGCGGCATTCCGAATGTGCTTGTTTACTTGTTCGAGGATACAGACAACGATGGTGTGTACTCAACGGGTGACACGTTTATCGACTTTGAGTTCACCGATGCGGATGGCAACTACACATTTGACTCGCTTGATCCGGGCGATTACATCGTCGTGATTCCATCAACCAATTTCGACACGGGTGCGGCATTGGATGGCTTGGTTAACAGCGTCGGTAGCGATGACCCAGACAGCAACCCAGCCAATGACGACGATAACGGTTTGCCAGCGTTTGATGGTGGTGTGGCAAGCACGGCCGTGACCCTCACAATCGACGGCGAACCCACAGACGACGGCGACGGCGACGACGACAGCGATTTGACTGTTGACTTCGGTTTCCACGAGCCAGTTGGTTCAATTGGTGACACCATTTGGGGCGACCTCGACTACAGTGGCGGCGACCAATCAACACAAGGCAGTGAGCCGGGCTTGGATGGCGTAACCGTTAGCCTCACCGACGAAAACGGTGTAACGATTACGACCACAACGAGCATCACTGGTTACTATCTGTTCGAGGCGTTGCCGATGGGAACGTATACCATCACGGTTGATACGGATACGTTGCCAGATGGCTACTCGTCTACATCAACGCACGATGGCACAGACGGCGGCAGTGATGACCAATCGACAGCCACGTTGACCCCAGATGCACCAGACGACTTCGATCAAGATTTCAGCTACCCACCACTCGGCTCGATTGGCGACACCATTTGGGGTGATCTCGACCTGAGCGGCGGCGACCAATCGACACAAGGTAGCGAACCGGGCTTGGATGGCGTAACCGTTAGCCTCACCGACGAAAACGATGTGACGATTACGACCACAACGAGCATCACTGGCTACTATCTGTTCGATGATTTGCCGCTTGGCACATACACCATCACGGTTGATACGGACACGTTGCCAGATGGCTACTTGCCTACCTCAACACATGATGGCACAGACGGCGGCAGTGACGACCAATCGGTGACAACACTTACGCCAGACAACCAAAATGACGACGAGCAAGATTTCAGCTATCCACCCGTTCTCGGTTCGATTGGCGACACGATTTGGGGCGACCTCGATAGCAGTGGCGGCGACCAAGCAACACAAGGCAGTGAGCCAGGTTTGGAAGATGTTGTGGTCATTTTGACAGCCAGCGATGGCTCAACAATGACGATGATGACTGACGCGGACGGCAACTACTTGTTTGAAGATTTGCCGCTTGGCACATACACCATCACGGTCGATACAGACACGTTGCCAGACGGGTACATTCCAACATCGACGCATGACGGCACAGACGGCGGCAACGATGACCAATCAACGGCCGCGCTGACCTCAGATGCGCCAGACGATCTGGATCAAGATTTCAGCTATCCACCTGTTCTCGGTTCAATTGGCGACACCATCTTCCATGATGCGGATGGTGATGGCAATTACGAGCCGAATGATGACGATTTCCCATTGCCAAACGTCGAAGTGATTTTGACGGACAGCAATGGCGTGACTACGACAACGATGACCGACGAAAATGGTAATTACTTGTTTGAGGAGTTGCCATTGGGTGATTACACCATCACGGTGAACACGGACGGCTTGCCGGGTGGCAAAGACAGTGTGCCATCGGCCGACCCCGAAAACGACGGTGACAACACATCTAGCGTCAGCCTGACACCAGATGAGCCAGACGATCTCGACCAAGATTTCGGCTACACGCTGACAACGGGCGCGATCACGGGTAACGTCACCGAAGACACCGACAACGATGGCACAGGCGATGTGCCGATGGAAGATATTGTGATTCTCCTGCTAGACGAAAACGGTACGCTTGTTGATTCAACAACGACTGACGAGAACGGCGACTTTATCTTCCCAGAAGTGATTCCGGGCGATTACACCGTCGTTGAAGTCCAGCCAGAAGGGTACGACGATGTAACCGAATTTGATGGTGGCGACGATGGCGACCATCCAGATAACGGCATTACCAACAGCATTCCTGTTACTGTTTCTGATGATGAGACAGACACGGGCAACGACTTCGTAGAAGAAGTTGCGCCAACACCGCCTGTATTGGGTGCAATCACGGGTAACGTGAGCGAAGACACGAACAACGACGATAGCGGCGATGTGCCAATCGAAAGCGTGATTTTGCAGTTGGTTGATGCGAATGGTGATGTTGTCATGGTGACAGCAACGGATGAGAACGGCGACTATGCGTTCTTGAACGTAACACCGGGCGATTACACAGTGGTTGAATTGCAACCGGCCGGATACGACGACGTAACAGAAGTGGACGGTGGTGACGATAGTGACCATCCAGACAACGGTACGGTTAACAGCATCCCCGTCACGGTAGACGAAGGCGAAACAGACACAGGAAACGACTTTGTAGAAGAAGTTGAGCCAGTTGTGCCGGTCATCACAGGCGCGGTTACAGGCAATGTGAGCGAAGACACAAACGACGACGACGATGGCGACGTATCGCTTGAAAATGTGGTACTGCAACTTATTGACGAGAACGGCGATGTGGTGATGATCACCATCACTGACGAAAACGGCGACTACGCCTTCACCGATGTCACACCGGGCGACTACACGGTGGTTGAATTGCAACCGGCCGGATACGACGATGTGACCGAAGTGGACGGCGGCGACGATAGTGACCACCCAGACAACGGCATCGTTAACAGCATTCCTGTCACGGTTTCGCCAAACGAAACGGACACCGGCAATGACTTCGTTGAGGAAGTGATGGATGAGCCAATTTTGACGGCAACTATCACGGGTAACGTGACTGAAGACACCGATGACGACGACAGTGGCGACGTACCGCTCGAAAACGTGGTGTTGCAATTGGTTGATGAAAATGGCACTTTGGTGATGGTGACGACAACAGACGAAAATGGTGACTTCGTCTTCACGGATGTCATACCAGGCACGTATACGGTGGTTGAGCTACAACCGGCCGGATACGATGATGTGACCGAAGTGGACGGTGGTGACGACAGTGACCATCCAGACAACGGCATCACGAACAGTATTCCTGTCACGGTAATCGCTGGCGAAACAGACACCGGCAACGACTTTGTAGAAGAAGTGACTCCTATTACGCCCGTAGAGATATTGGGTAGCATTGGCGACACTATTTTCTTCGATGCGAATGGAGACGGTATCTACAACCCAGTCGATGGTGACGAGCCACTCGATGATGTGGTCGTGATTTTGACTGATGCGGACGGCAACCAGATTTCGACGTTGACTGACGAAGATGGGTACTATCTGTTCCCAGACCTGCCACTTGGTACATACACTGTTGATGTTTATGCGAATAGTTTGCCCGGTTACGTTTCGGATACGCCTTCGGCCGACCCTGAAAGTGACGGCAACAACACATCGACCACCACATTGACGGCCGATACGCCAAACGATCCGACCCAAGATTTCGGCTATCCGCCAGTCACCGGTTCGATTGGTGACACCATCTTCCACGATGCGGATCACGATGGTGTGTACGACCCAGATGCAGGTGACTTCCCACTGCCGAACGTTGAGGTTATCTTGACCGACAGCAATGGTATGACTACATCGGTGATGACCGATGAAAATGGCAACTATCTGTTCGAGGATTTGCCGATGGGCAACTACACCGTCAGCGTCAATCCTGACTCGTTGCCAGACGGCAAAGATGTGCTGCCCACGGCCGATCCTGACAATGACGGCAACAACACATCAAGCGTCACGCTGACACCAGACACACCGGACAACCACGATCAAGACTTCGGCTACACCGACTATGTCGCACCCACAGGCGCGATTGCAGGTAACGTGACCGAAGATACCGATGGCGATGGCGTAGGCGATACCCCGATAGCAGGCGTTGTGCTGCAACTGTTCAATGGCGGCAGCGATATGATCACCACAACCACAGACGCAAACGGCGACTACCTGTTCACAGACGTGTTGCCTGGCGAGTATGTTGTCGTAGAGGTACAGCCAGACGGCTATGCTAATGTGACCGAGGTCGATGGTGGCGATGATGCTGACCATGCGGACAACGGTGTGACCAACAGCATTCCAGTCACTGTTTCACCAAACGAAACAGACACCGGCAATGACTTTGTAGAAGAACTCATCATCTCTTCGATTAGCGGTAACGTGACCGAAGACAGCGATGGTGATGGCATGGGCGATACGCCGATAGTGGGTGTTGTTCTCGAATTGCTTGATAGCGATGGCAATGTGGTACAGACCACCATGACCGATGGCGGCGGTAACTACTTGTTCACCGATGTTGCGCCTGGTGCGTACACCATCAGCGAGCAACAACCGGCCGGATATGATGATGTAACTGAGTTTGATGGCGGCGATGACGCTGACCACGCAGACAACGGCATCATTAACAACATTCCGGTTACGCTAGACGAAGGCGAGAACGATACCGGCAACGACTTTGTAGAAGAGCGGCCGGGCGCGATCACCGGTACAGTCACCGAAGACATCAACGACGACGATAGCGGCGATGTCCCGATTGCAGGCGTAACCGTTCACCTGTTGGACGAAGAGGGCAGCATCATTATGACAACCACAACGGATGAAAATGGTGAGTATGCCTTCACAAATGTGTCTCCAGGCAACTACACAGTCGTGGAGGAACAACCTGACGGTATGCTTGATGTGACTCCGAATAGCATTCCTGTGACGGTGACGAGTGGTGAGACGAGCGAAGACAATGACTTCGTTGAGGAAGTGATGACCGGCGACATTAGCGGGATGATCTTCAACAACGAGGATGGCGGCAATATGTACGATAGCGCGGCCGGAGATTTCCCGATGGCATTTGTTGTCGTGAGATTGACCAACAGTACGGGTAATGAGTGGACGGCGTTGACCAATAGCTTGGGTGAGTACCAATTCACCGATATGCCACTGGGCGACTACACGCTCACCGTTGCTGACGAGTCGCTGCCAGACAGCAAGCTCAGTTCACCCACGGCCGATCCTGACCAAGACGGCGACAATTCGACCAGCATCAGCCTGACACCGGATGCACCGGACACGCCTGACCAAGATTTTGGCTATCCGCCACTGCTCGGTCAAATCGGCGAGACGATCTTCCACGACGACAACCACAACGGTGTGTATGACCCTGCTAATGGCGACTACCCACTAGCGAACGTGACCGTGATGTTGATCGACGAAAGTGGTATCACACGTACCGCGACGACAGACGAATCGGGCTACTACATGTTCGATGACCTACCGCTTGGTCTGTACACTGTCATCATCGAAGACGGATCGCTGCCAGAAGAAAAATGGAATATACCGACGGCCGCGCCTGACCAAGACGGCGACAACCGTTCGACCATTCTCCTGACACCGAGCAACCCGAACAACAACGACCAGAACTTCGGTTACGAGCAAGTGACGGGCGCAATTTCGGGCTATGTCATCGAAGATGTAGATAAGGATGGTACAGGTGATGCGCCACTGAGCAATGTGTCGTTGTCTCTGTTTTATATGGACGGAAGACCTGTTGTGGACAGCGATGGTGGTTTGCTCACAGTGGTCACAGACGAGAACGGTTTCTACATCTTCCCAGAAGTGCTACCGGGTGATTACTTGGTCGCGGAGAAGCAACCGTATGAGTATCTTGATGTCTCGGAAGTAGATGGCGGCACGGATGCGGATCACCCAGATAATGGTGTGAAGAATAGCATTCCAGTGACGGTATCTGGTAATGAGCAAGATATAGGTAACGATTTTGTAGAAGTGTTAGCCGACCCAACGGCCGTAACGCTGACAGCAATGCAAACAAATGGTATGTGGCTAACGTTGCTGCCGATGTTGGCAATCGTTGCGCTGTCTGGCTTGACGAGAGGCATGATGCGGAAACAATAAGAGAGAAGATTGGATAGATTCATCTCTGTCGTAAGGCAGGGATGAATGAGCAACAAAAAAGCAGTCTCGACCACAAGTCGGGACTGCTTTTCTTGTTTTTACCGCAGGAGGCAATAATTGAATTTATAGTTCTTTGCGGGCAGCTACGACCGTTGTGCCAAGCATCGCAACCACGAGCAAGAGCAAGACGGCCGAACTGCTGGTCGCTGTTGATTGTGAGAGCGTAACGGCCGTGGGAATGTTTGCACCCAACGATTGGACAAATACATTTCCGGCCGTGTCGGCATCATTGTGGGCAATGGCGACGTTTGTGCCGACGCTGATGTTGCCCATCATCCGCACACGTTCGTCTACCTGAATCGTTTGTCCATCAACCACCATTTCGTCCCCATTGATCGCTTCCACTTCACCGATCATCATCGTGTCGAGTACTTCCACATAGACGGCCGACCACGGATCGCTGCTGCTGGAACGGGTACCATACACAAACGCCATGTTGCCCACAGCTAAATCGCCAGTCACCTCACTCTCATCAAGGATAATCATCAGTTCGCCACCGACAACAACAAAAAGACCTTCGATAGACGTGATAGTGTCGAGTAGTTCCAGCGTTTGGTTTTGGAAGGGTAATGGCGCAGATTCAACAATCGGATCGCCTGTTTCATCGATCACTTCTACATAGAAAATGGCACCGTCTTCTGTCAAGGAGACATAGACGAGCGATCCGGCCGTCAATTGGCCAACCACGTCGCTGTCATTGGTGAGCGCGTATGTTTCGCCATCGATCACCACCATGCCAGCATCGCCCACTTCATCGATCACGCCCATGAAGTACGCATGATCATCCCAATTCTCGTTCCAAGCCTCATCGCTTTCGTCAGGCACACCGCCGGTGGGAGGAGGATCACCTTCTATTTGTAGCCAGCCTTCAATGTAGAGAGCGGTCAGCGAGCCATCTCCGGCCGCTTCTGCCATCACATACGCCCATGCACCTTCGGCCAATTCGCCAAATAGCTCCGTGTCGGCCGTGATCGCCACTTCAGTGCCATTGATCACAAGCGCACCTTCTTCCAAAACCTCGATCACGCCGTCGATATAGAGATACGGATCAACAGGTTTTTCGCCCGACCATGCAGACACATGTTTGATCACCCATGTGTCGCCATCTTGCCTCATCCCTTCGATATACACGTTTGATCCGGCCGTCAATTCACCCTCGATCATCGTCTCTTCAGTGATTGCAAACACCAGACGCTCATCTTCATTCATCTCGATGACAACGACCATATCATCCGCTTCTGCAATCACACCTTCGACTGTGATGTATTCAATGCCGCACTCTTCGATGGAGCCTGTCATAGGATCATCACATGGATCAAATTGTTCATCTGACCAAACTGCGACATAGATAGCCGCCCATGTGCCATCTTCCTGCATCATCGCCACCACGTAAATAATAGATTCGGCCGCCAATTCACCATCGATCATCGTCTCTGCGGTGATCGCAAAAGTAAAACGCTCGTCACCCATTGCAACGACGACAACACCATCGCCCACTTCGGTAATGTATCCCTCAAAAGGATGATAGTCGCATTGTGGGTCCATCACGCCTGTTGCATAGTTGTTGCAAGGATCGTCGCAATCAACCGCCCAGTCGCACGGGTCGCCACAATCGGCCGCATCAAGTGGACAGTCCACCGGTTCGCAATCGTCAAGCATCATGCCTGTGGCGGGGTCAACGCATGGGTCGATTTTTTCGTCTGACCAAGCTACAACATAGATAGCCGTCCATGTGCCATCGTCCTGTACCACTCCTTCGGCAAACATCCACGACCCGGCCGTCAATTCACCATCGACCACCGTCTCATCATTGAGCGCGATAGCGATCCGATCTTCACCCATTTCGATGACGATAACAGCGTCACCCACTTCGGCGATCACGCCTTCGACAAAATCGTGTTGCGCTTCGGGCATTTCGCATTCATCTAATATCATGCCTGTTTCTGGGTCGATGCACGGTGGATCAACACAGCTTTCGGGCGCGATGTCGCATGGTTGAGGGCAGTCACCTTCGCCGCTCATTTCGCATGGATCACCGCAATCGGCCGCGTCGGGCGGGCATTCCGGCATCGGGTTGCAAGACATCGGCTCCCATTCGCACAGGTCGATAATACATTCGCCTGTTTCCTCACATTCTGGGGGTAATGGTTCGGTCTCTTGGGCAAATGCCGCACTCAACGGCAGGGCCAGCAAGAGAAATAAGAGTAAAAGCATCAGGGGGGATTTTTGTTTGTACATTTACATTCTCTCCAATCTAAAGTTGATCATTCTTCAAAGTCACTATGATGACTATGGTAACAGGATATAGCGCCCCTTGTAATGGGGATGATCTGCAATGTTTTTATGCGATTTGGGGGCGCGATCAATAGTTGATTACGCAATTAGCATGATCAACTATTGATAGTCAGAATGTGTGCGGCAATCGTTGCACCGCTGCCGCCGATATTTTGTGTCAATGCTGTTTTGATACCGTCTAGTTGGGCTTCGTCTGCTTCACCGCGCAATTGCAATGTCGCTTCGACGATTTGGTATAAGCCGGTTGCGCCGACGGGATGGCCACGCGCTTTGAGACCGCCCATCGAGCAAATGGGAATGCGGCCGGACGGCAAAATAGAACCGTCTTGACCCAAACGCACACCCCGGCCGCGCTCGGCAAATCCACATGCCTCTAGCGAGAGGGCAGCCATGATCGAAAATGCGTCGTGTAGCTCAAATAGATCGATGTCATCGGGAGTCATACCCGCTTGGGCATAGGCGGCCGCGGCCGATTTTTCGCCAGCCGTCAGCCAAACAGGATCGGGGCGATCATGCACTGCCAGCGTATCGGTCGCAATGGCAGAACCAGCGACTTTGACTGCATCGGGGGCTTTGTCGGCCGCCACCAATAGCACGGCCGCGGCCCCATCACACACCGGAGAGGCATCAAACAAACTAACCGGATCGCTGATCATACGCGCATTGTCATACACTTTTTTGCTGATCGGCTTCCGAAAAAGCGCGTTCGGGTTTTTTGCACCGTTCGCATGGGCATTGATGGGGAACGGAGCGAAATCGTCTCGCGTATAGCCATACTCGTGCATGTATCGTTGCATGACCAGGGCATTGAGCGCGACAAACGAAATGCCATGCACCACTTCATAATCATTATCGGCGGCCGTGGACATGGCGGCCGTGGTCTCTTTGCCTTTGGTGTCCAGCATTTTCTCCACGCCGATAACAAGCGCAGAATCGACCATCCCACTAGCCACAGCCAACACGCCCTGACGCATCGCAGACCCGGCACTACCACACGCGGCTTCGATTCGCATCGCCTCTACACCCCACAGCCCCAGATGGTCAGCCACTTTCGTGCCGAGGTGCGTCTGTTCGTTCAGCCCATCGGCCGTCATGTTGCCGACGTAGATCACGCCGGGACGCTCTACATCGGCATCGACCAGGGCTGCGCGACCTGCTTGTACAGCCAGTTGATGAACGCCCATATTCCAGTTGTCACGGACAGGCGTTTGTCCTACGCCCAAAATTGCTACTTGTTTCATAATTTATCACTCGCCATTATTGTACGAGTATCGGCCGTCAATCTCACGTTCAAAAGCTGCCAAATGACGTGTCAATCGCTTTCAGATGGCGCGGCCGGGAGGAGCAATGTGAATTTCGTCCCTTCGCCCACCACAGACTCAACAAGAATGCCACCATCATGCTGACGGATAATGCCTTGTGCTGACGCAAGCCCCATGCCTGTCCCTTTATTAGCTTTGGTGGTGAAACGCGGTTCAAATATCTTTTCTAAATCGTTTTCTGAAATACCTGCTCCGGTATCCTGCACACAGATCGAAACGTATGCTCCGGGCTGCAATGTACCGCCAGAATAGTTGTCGATAGAGTCCAATTCATCCGCAACGACAGAACGGCGCAAAGCCATAATATCAATCGCGCCCGGTTTATCACCAATCGCATGACAAGCGTTGATGATCAGATTAGATAAGACGCGCTTGATAGCGACCGGATCAACTGTAATCATCGGCAAATCAGGCTGCACAGAGCAGCTGATCACGGTCGATTTGTAAGCAAATGTTTGTCCATGCATCACACACTGATCGATGATTGATTGCGGGGACACAGCGTGCAAATCCAATGCGCCTTCCCCAGTGTACTCTCTCATTTTTCTGACGAGCGCGATGGAATCCTCGACTGATTCTAATGCCTTTCTTTGCTTATCAGCCTGTGCTGTCCCTTCCGGTGTCTCTACGATCATGCTTTCCAAAAACAGCTTGGTCGTACCGACATAATTACCAAAATCATGTGCTAAGCCACTCACTGCATCTACAAGGTTCTCAGCATGTTTGGTGCGCTCAAACATTTTCTGCGCCTCCTTCTGGGCAGTGATATTTTCCATGATACCGATTACGGCCGCCTCCTCATTGTATTCAATGGGGTTAACAGACCCACGCAACTCTAGCTCCTCTCCATCCTCTGTCACGGCCGTCATCTCAAAATAGCGAATTTGCCCTTCTTTTTCCAATGTGTGCAACATTTTCTCGCGCTGTTTGTCATCACGATAAAATTCATGAATCCGTCGGCCGATCAACGATTCGACTGTGCCGCCAAATAGCGTAGCCGTTTTTTCGTTGCACCACAAAATACGTCCATCATACCAAGATGTGATCGCAATACTAATCGGTATAGAGCGAATGATTTGCTCTAGCATGTTGTTTGCTTTTTTCAGTTGCTCGACTTCTTGACTTACCATCTTACTACCTCTATTTGCTATCTTCAATACACTAAGCACTCGCATTTCATTGCTATAGCTGCTTCGCTTTATCATGAAAATTATCGTTGTATTGTTGTCGTTTGCTTACTTCATCAAGCATGGGCAAAAGCACCAATGCGGCTGTTTGCCCTGTTGGTAAAGTAGTCAGCCACAGCCCAGCATTCATGTCTTGTAAAATTAGGTTAACAGCCACGGCCGCGCCATCAAAGCGGCTGCCTTGCGTGTCGGCACGCATCGTCTGCCACCGTGAAACGGCCGTATCAAGCGCGATGTCCGATCCGTCAAATTGAATTTTGATATATTCGCCTGATGATAATGGCGTGTCGATATAATTTATATGGGTCTGTAAGGCACGTTCAGAAACGCGCAAAATATCGGCCGAAATACGCGAAACACCCTGTGCTGTACCATAAAGCAATTGCAATAGCGTTGTGACAACCAGCAGCAACCGCGTTTCATTCGCGCTTATATCTGGCACAAAATGTTCGGTGCGTATTTTTAATACGGCCGTTTCTGGTTCGCTATGCGGCCGGATCAGTTGACGATTATTGGCAAGATAAACGAAAAAATGATGATATTTCTTGAAAAAATCATCGAGGCAAATCGTAGCCGTTTGCACTTGCTTTGTCGCTGATAACAGGGGCATAAGTGCAGCCAAATGCTCCTGCGCCCATCTCACCGTTTCCTGCGCCCGACCAACCGCTCTTGGCAGTCGTTCCCTGGGTACAGCCTGCATCATATCGAGACTGATATGCAGCGATGTAATCCACGAATTGACATCATGCACAAATGCACTCATCTCTGTAACCAAACTACGATATAAAGCACGCTCTATCAACAAATTTTCTGGGTAATCATTCGTCATAAAAATGATCTCATCTGTAACATATACATCCCTGTTCAATGTAACGCAATCAGTAAATCTCTATTTTTTGTTTCACGGCCGACACTGGGGGATTTGCCGCTTTCTACAATCGATATATGTATATATTTGCCATAAATCTATTTACTCATTACAAATGCGCTATTTACAGTATATAACTAAAATGAAAGGGAAACATTAAATCAACAAGCATAATGCTAAATTGATCAATTCTGAAAACCTATACGCAGAAAACTGCGATATGACCAGGAGACAACAAGCGTGAATCTGAATAAATTCACTCAGAAAGCACAAGATGCAACCCTTGCGGCCGAATCGCTTGCCGAAGAGCGCAACAACAGCCAAATAGAAGCCTTGCACCTCACCTACACCTTGATCACACAAGAAGGCGGGGTTGTGCCACAGGTGATCAACAATATCGGGGTCAATTTGCAACAATTGGTCGCCCAAACAGACGCTGAAATCGAAAAGTTGGCGAAGGCATTTAGCTCGGCCAGCAAAACGAAATGGGGACGCGAGACGCTCAATGCGCTCAAGTCGGCCGAAAAGATAGCGGCCGGTATGAAGGACGAATATACCAGCACCGAACATCTGCTGCTGGCACTGATCACGGCCGACATTCGCAGCCTTGTCTATTTGCAGCACAACGGCATTACCGAAGCGACCATCACCGAAGCGCTTGCCGACATTCGCGGCGGACAGCGCGTGACCACGCAAAACCCCGAAGACGTATACCGGCCGCTCGACAAATACGGCCGCGATCTCACCATGGCTGCCAATTTAGGCGAACTCGACCCTGTGATCGGCCGTGACGAAGAAATCCGTCGCATCATCCAAGTGTTGAGTCGCCGTACCAAAAATAATCCTGTCCTCATCGGGGAAGCCGGGGTCGGCAAAACCGCGATTGCCGAAGGGCTTGCCCAGCGCATCATGCAAGGGGATGTGCCAGAAGGGATGAAAAACAAACAAGTGTACTCGCTTGATATGTCCAGCATTGTGGCTGGTGCAAAAATGCGGGGCGAATTTGAAGAACGACTGAAGGCCGTTCTCAATGCGGTCAAAGATAGCGACGGCCGGATCATCATGTTCATCGACGAACTGCACACCGTTGTCGGTGCGGGTGGCGGCGGTGGCACAATGGACGCTGGCAACATGCTCAAACCGATGTTGGCACGAGGCGAACTGCGTACCGTCGGCGCAACCACATTGGACGAATACCGCAAACATATCGAAAAAGACCCCGCGCTCGAACGCCGTTTCCAGCCGGTCATCGTAGACGAACCCTCTGTCGAAGATACTGTTTCGATTTTGCGGGGTCTCAAAGAACGATATGAAGTCCATCATGGCGTTCGCATTCAAGACAGTGCTGTGATCGCGGCCGCAACCCTCAGCCATCGCTACATCAGCGACCGTCAACTGCCCGACAAAGCGATTGACCTGATCGACGAGGCAGCCAGTCGGCTCAAAATGGCGATTGACAGCAAACCGGCCGTGCTGGACACCGTAGACCGCCAAATCCTACAACTAGAGATCGAAAAAGAAGCCCTCAAACAAGAGCGAGACAAGGGCAGCAAAGAACGGCTGAAGCACATCGAAGCGGAAATGGCTGAGCTGAACGAAGAAGGGGATGCCCTCCGCGCCCAATGGCACACTGAAAAAGGGGCGATTGACGAGATTCGCGCCATCAAAGCAGAGATGGACGAAGTACGCTTCAACATTGAACAAGCGGAGCGCGAAGCCGATCTCGAAGTCGCCGCACGGTTGCGCTACGGCACACTATCCGATTTAGAGCAACAATTGCTAGAGCGTGAGCAAAGATTAGGGCAATTGCAAGAAGGAGGCGCACTGCTCAAAGAAGAAGTAGACGGTCAAGATATTGCTGATATTGTCAGCATGTGGACGGGTATACCTGTCAGCAAAATGATGGAAGGCGAGAAAGAAAAGCTGTTGCTGATGGAAGAAAATCTGCATAAGCGCGTCGTGGGACAAAGCGAAGCGATCAAAGCTGTTGCCAATGCTGTCCGTCGTTCACGGGCTGGCTTGAGCGACCGCAATCGGCCGATAGGCTCGTTCATCTTCCTCGGCCCTACTGGGGTCGGCAAGACAGAGTTAGCGCGTGCGCTGGCTGAATTTTTGTTTGATGACCAAGAAAGCATCGTGCGGATCGACATGAGCGAATACCAAGAACGCCATGCGGTCAGTCGCTTGATCGGTGCGCCTCCGGGCTATGTAGGCTATGACGAAGGCGGGCAACTGACAGAGCAAGTGCGCCGCAAGCCATACAGCGTTGTCCTATTTGACGAAATCGAAAAGGCGCATCCCGATGTGTTTAATACGCTGCTGCAATTGCTTGATGACGGCCGTCTGACAGATAGCCAGGGGCGCAATGTCAACTTCAAAAACACTGTTGTGATTATGACGAGTAATATCGGCAGCCAATTTTTGCAAGAGAAATATGATCCCGATAAAGCGATGGAAGCGTTACGGGCCGCGTTCCGGCCGGAGTTTCTTAACCGGATCGATGACATCATTTCATTCCAAAGCCTGACATTGCTCGACCTTGTGAAAATTGTCGATATTCAAATGCGTTCGTTCCGCCGCATGTTGGCAGACCGTCAAATCGAACTAGACATCACCGATGATGCGAAAGATTTTCTGGCACAAAAGGGGTTTGCGCCAGCGTATGGCGCACGGCCGCTCAAGCGTACTATCCAGCAAGAATTGGCCGACCCACTCGCCATCGACCTGCTAGAAGGCGATTATGTCGAAGGCGACACAGTGCGTGTTGACCTGACTGAAGATGGCAAAGAGTTGGTGTTTGAAAAAGGGAATTGACGCGCTGCAAACGGCAGCAATAAATAAACGGTGTAGGGACATGGCTCGCCATGTCCCATTGGTATCAAGCTAAGACGAAAATCGGTCAAATCTGCACATCATCGGCGATTTGTTGCACCGGTCTCGCCCGGTGTTGAACACACGGGCTGTCAGT
>CALECP010000303.1 GCA_937949915.1 uncultured Anaerolineae bacterium | reverse complement strand
ATGATCAACCATGTCCCCACTATCATTTTACGGCATCGGGTCTACATTGTCCGAACGGATCAAATAGAATCCTTCACCTGTGGGTGCATTCATCAACGTAAAGTCCATCGTCCCTATGTTGGTGACTGGCACAACTGTTGTCGCGCCTAGCTCTGTCGCTTTGGCGGCGGCCGCATGGGCATCGTCTACCATGAAGTAAATCGACCAATGGGGCGGTACTTCGGCCGGGAAGCTGTCCCCCATCGCCATCATGCCGCCATTGGCACGGCCGTTGTTGAGGATCATCACGTAGCCATTTTCATCTGTCTCATACGTCCAGCCAAATACGGTGCTGTAAAACGCTTTTGCGCCTTCCACATCGCGTGTCGCCAGCTCGTTCCATACCAGCGCACCCGGCACATTGACCAATTGTGCGCCGATGTGCATATTGGCTTGCCACAGACCGACAATGCCACCGGTCGGGTCTTTGATAATGGCGAGATGACCTGATGGCCCGATCTCTGTTGGTGGCATGATCGTCTCTGCCCCGGCCGTGACGGCCGCTTCATGCGCGGCCGCTATATCCTCCACATTGAGGTACGAACTCCAGTATGATGGGTGTCCAGAGGCGCTCATTTCAGGTGACATTTGCCCCCCGCCCGCCACGCTGAGACCGCTCATTTGGAACATGTGGTACACGCCATTGCCATCTGGCATCGGGGTTTGCGCGGCCGTCCAGCCAAACAAATCAGCATAAAACGTTGCCGATGCTTCGATGTCAGTGGACATCAAATCGATCCAAGAAAAATGATTGTTGGGATGTTTTGTTACTTGTTGCATTATCTCTAGCTCCTTGACTAAATTAGATTGTATGTTCTGCATCAATCATCATACACGAATTTACATCTAAATGAAACAGTTATAGCAAAATTTTAACCTAAGTCAGTTTGTGCTATTTTTAGAGGCGAGGAAAATCAAGGTAATGAACAAAGTCAAACCATTTCTATTCACCCTGTTCGCGCTCTGCCTGCTACCCAGCATGGCACACGCTCAAAGCAACCCCGACATCACCTTTCAATTTGTATTCGACATTCCCGATCAATTGATCACCAGCATCACAAACAGTGGTGTGCCGGGGGATCAACGTCTGTTCGTGACCACGCATCCGGGCGAAGTGTGGATTTATGATGGCACGGCCGTCCTGCCCACCCCCTTTCTCGATCTCACCGACCGTGTGGAAAATGTAGGCGAAGCTGGCTTGCTACGAATCGTATTCCATCCTGACTATGCTGCTAACGGCCGCTTTTTTGTCAACTACAACGACGAAGATAACGGCATCCTCCGCACCCGCGTCTCTGCCTTTACCGTTTCGGCCGATCCCGATCTAGCCAACGATGACGAACAAATTTTGCTTCAATTTGAACAGCCTTCTGTCAATCACAATGGCGGCGATATGCACTTTGGCACAGACGGCTATCTGTACATCGCGTCTGGTGATGGGGATTATGATGTGCAAGCGCAAGCAACTGATAGTTTGCTGGGCAAAATTTTGCGGATTGATGTCGATGGCGGTGGGCTGACTGGCGACTGTGGCGACGTTCGCAATTATGGCATACCGGCCGATAATCCATTCACGGCCGATGGCGATATATGCGGTGCTATTTGGCATCTTGGTCTACGCAATCCCTGGCGCTTCGACATCGATCCCGTCACCAATAATATGTGGATCGCGGACGTAGGAGATGAACTGTGGGAAGAAGTGCATGTCGCGGCCGCTGGTGTGGGCGGTCTCAATTTTGGCTGGCCATGCTACGACGCGCTCGATGACAACGGCCGTTGCGAAATCGACGATCACACCCCGCCCGTTCACATCGAAGCACACCAATCAGACGATAGATACTGCTCGATTACAGGTGGTTATGTTTATCGTGGTGCGCTCATTCCCGCGCTGAATGGTCATTATCTGTTTGCCGATTGGTGTGCCAGCACTTACCAGACGCTCAGTGGCGATCCGGCCGATCCCACAGTCACGCAATTGCCGATGCTCGATGGCGGCCCCACCACGTTTGGCGAAGACATCAACGGCGAACTGTACATCGGCACGAATTGGGGCGGCGTATCGCGTATCGAAACGAGTAACCCATCACCGACGGCCGTCCACACCACCTACGCGCAGACATCTACGCTCTCCGGCATGTGGCTTCTGGTCGCGTTCTTTATCCTTATAGTAGAGACGCAATATCTTGCGTCTTTCTCTGAAAAATGATGTGGGCGTTTGATACGGCCGAAGAGAGACGCACCGGCGGTGCGTCTCTACGGGGTTGTCAGAGATTGATAGAGTGCTTCGTATTGCTTGGCAGAGCGCGTCCACGAAAAATCTTGCGCCATCCCCGCTTGCTGCATCGTG
Organism: uncultured Anaerolineae bacterium; assembly: GCA_937949915.1. Lineage (GTDB taxonomy): Bacteria > Chloroflexota > Anaerolineae > Promineifilales > Promineifilaceae > CALECP01. Next base: position 13,378 of record CALECP010000303.1, on the reverse strand, counting down.
TGCCATCGGTCATGATCATCGTAATAGGTGGTCACAGCCCGATTGAGCGCAAACCATAAGCCGTCACTGTTGTAATCGTTGAACAGGAAGCCGGTTTCGCCATCGACAATAGTATCGCGCAAGCCGCCTGTGTTACGGGCCACCGGAATCGTGCCGTGGCGCATGGCGATCATTTGCCCCAGTCCACATGGCTCGAATAGAGAGGGCATGAGGAACATGTCGCTGCCGCCGTAGACGATGGGCGCGAACCCGCTGTTGTAGTCGAGGAAGGCAGCCATCCGGCCGGGGTGGTGTTTTTCCAGCAAGCGGAACGTGTTTTCATATTGCGCTTCCCCCGTTCCCAAGATGATAAATTGCGCCTCACCCGCTTCGCCACTGAGCAACCGGTGCAACGGATGCCCGATAATATCGATCCCTTTTTGCCACACCAGACGGCTGACCATACCGATCAATGGCACATTGTCCCGGCGCGGCAGCCCCGCCCGGTCTTGCAAAATATGGCGCAATGCCAGCTTTTTATACAAACTGTCTCGATCAAAATGGTGGGGCAAACGGGGATCGCTGGCCGGATTCCACACATCGAGATCAAGCCCATTGAGAATACCACTGACATGCTGGCTGCGGCTGCGAAGGAGGCTGTCCATCCCTGCGCCGCCGTCCCATGTCATTATTTCGGCCGCATACGTCGGGCTAACGGTGGTGATATGCCCCGCGTGATAAATGCCCCGTGCCATCACATTGATCTGCCCGTACCCTTCCTCTGGCAAACTGGTGGTGCGAATGTTGAGATAGTGGGTGACATCCCAGGGAATTTCGCCCCGATGAGCGAGGTTGTGGATGGTGTACACCGTTTTGATCGGCCGAAACCACGCCTCTTGCTGTCCGGCCGTGGCTAACCAAAAAATGGCGAGAGCAGCGTGCCAATCGTGCGCGTGTACGATGTCTGGCTGCCAATCGAGTACTTGGGTAAGCGTGAGCGCGGCACGGCTAAAAAAGGCGAAGCGGTACGCATCGTCATCGTAGCCGTAGATATTGGGGCGGCCGAGTAGGTTTTCTTGCGCGATGAAATAAACGGGGACATCAGAGCCAGGTAGTTTTGTCCGCATCACGCCTGCGTGAACGTCGCCATCCCGAATAGGCACATTAAGCGTAAACGGCAATATATCGTACTGGTCGGCGGCGTTTTCTATCGGTTGGTAAGCGGGTAGCACGACACGCACATCATGCCCCATCGCGGCCAATGCTTTGGGCAATGAGCCAACAACATCCCCCAGACCACCTAATTTAGCGAAAGGGGCCACTTCGGCCGAGACGAATAAAATTTTCATTTTTTTTGACGTAGACGTTACTGTGTTTCGCTCAGACTACGATAAATATCGACATATTGCTGCGCTTGGACATTCCATGAGAAATCCCGCTCCAGCCCTTGTCGTTGAATGTAACGCCATAGCTCTTGATCGTTGTGGTAGACGTAAACACCGACAGACACCGCCTTCCAAAATTCGACCGCATCATAATTGAGGAAGATGAAGCCTGTGCGGCCGTGTTCAATCGAGTCGCGCATCCCGCCCGTTGCCCGCACAATCGGCACTGTACCATAGCGCATGGCGATCAGTTGACCCAACCCGCATGGCTCAAACAATGAGGGCATGAGATACATATCGCTGCCAGCGTACACCAGAGGAGCGAGTTGCTCATCATAGCTCAGAAACAGCCCCATTTGGTCGGGGTAAAAGCTGGCGAGCGAACGGAAAAATTGCTCGTATCGGTGATCGCCTCGGCCGAGCAGCACCACTTGTACCTCACCCATTTCGCCCGATAGCAAGCGATGGAGAACGGGCGCGGTAATCTGCAACCCTTTCTGGTCATCGAGACGGCTGACCATGCCGATCAATGGCACGTCATCTCGAATCGGCAGTCCTGCTTTTTCTTGCAGTTGCCGTTTCAGTTGCGCTTTGCCTGTCATGTCGTTCAGGCTATACGTGTGCTTAAGGCGTGGATCGTTGCTTGGATTCCATAGATCGCCATCGAGTCCGTTCATGATGCCGGTCAGATCATAGCGGCGGTGGCGCATCAGTTCGTGCAGACCAGAGCCGCCTAGTTCTGTCTGGATTTCTTCGGCGTAGGTGGGGCTAACGGTGGTGATTTTGTCAGCGTGCTGAATACCCCGTGCCACCAGATTGACCTCTCCCGTTTCTTCGTAGGCTAAAGGTTGTGTTTCGATGTTGAGGTAGGTGAGCAGATCACTGTCTACGCACCCCTGGTGTCCCAGATTGTGAATGGTGAACACGGTACCGATCTCGCGCAGTTTGGGATCGTTTTGGGCAACGGTATCGAGCCATGTGAGCAAGGGGGCCGATTGCCAGTCGTGTCCGTGAATGACATGGGGATACCAGTCGAGGGCGGCGAGGAGGGGGGCAATGGCGCGGCCGAAAAAGCCGTAGCGGTACGCATCGTCTGCCAGTCCGTAAAGGGTTTCTTCACGGGCAAATAGTGTGTCTTGTCGGATAAAGTAGACAGGGACATCGCTGCGGGGCAGCACGGCCGCCTGGACGGCCGCATCGTGTGTGCCATCGCGCACTGGCACTTGCAGCGTCATATCGAGCGTTTGGACATCGGGACGGCCGTCTGCAATCTGTTTGTAAGCAGGGATGACAATCCGAACATCATGCCCCATTGCCCGCAAAGCACGGGGTAAAGACCCAACCACATCAGCAACACCACCTAGTTTGGCAAAAGGGGCAGCTTCTGCACTGACCATTAAAATTTTGAGCGCGTCGGTCATCGTTAAACCTCTCCGAACAGGGCGTTTATATTGCCATTGCACCGTTCCATTGATTAAAAAAATGCCCCGGCATATTCCGGGGCAATTTTGCTGGCAATTAAGGACATACCCAGATTATAAACAAATCGGCCGACACCGCCAAAAAAGCGAAGGAGTGCGGAGCAAACAATGTCAACAAAAGTGGAAACTGATATAATTTCGCGCTGATTTTAACCACCCTTTCACCGTACAATCCGGTTCGGGCAAGCGGTGATGGAGAAATGATGAACGATTTACTGGCACAAACGATTGCGATAACAAAAGAAGCAGGCGACGTGGTGATGGGATTTTACCGATCTGCTTATGATGTCACCGATAAATCACCAGACAACCCTGTGACAGACGCTGATTTCGCTTCCGACACATTGCTCAAGGAGCGACTGCTGGCTCTTTTGCCAGAGGCTGGCTGGTTGAGCGAGGAGACGATGGATACACCAGAACGGCTGGAGAAAACGTATGTGTGGTGTGTTGACCCGATTGATGGCACAAAAGAGTTCATCATGGGCATTCCAGAGTTTACGATTTCGGTGGCGTTGGTTAAAAATGGGGAAGTGGTCATCGCGGTCATTCTCAATCCTGATAGTGGCGAGCTATATGCGGCCGCAAAGGGTGAGGGCTTCTACTTTAATGGAACAGCGACCACTGTTTCTGATCGCGCCGCGCTCACAGGTGCGATCATTGATGCCAGCCGATCTGAACGCAAGCGAGGTGAGTTTGCACCATTTGAGGATGATATGGAAATTCGCACAATGGGCAGTGTAGCGTACAAGCTGGCACGGGTCGCGGCCGGACAATGTGACGCGACATGGAGCCGAGGCCCCAAAAACGAGTGGGATATTTGCGCGGGAACGTTGCTCGTCACCGAAGCGGGTGGTTGTGTGACAGATTTAAGCAATCGGCCGATTACGTTTAATCAAACATGGCCGAAAGTAAACGGTATCATCGCTGACAATGGGGTGCTGCATCCGGCCGTTATCGCCGCCATCGCCCCACATGGCCCGGCTCGCAAAGAAAAAGAATTGACTTACTGAATCTAATTTTTTTATACTGTACTTCTGAGGAGAAGCAAGAAATAACCGGGCTGCATTTGTCATAGGCAAATGCAGCCCGGTCTATTTTTTCATACTGTACGTTGCTGGGAAATGACGTTGGGAAATAGAAAGATAAAAACCCCATCATGCCGTGTGAAGGTTTTTGTTCGAACCTGTATAAACAGGTGGGAAATTACCGAAGCGGATAGTGCCTCACCTTTGGTTACTACACATCCAGCGCCGAGAGCGGATCCCAGTCGCAAAGCGTTGGCTCGACAGCATGCCATCCATCACGAACACAGCAGGGCAGAGGGCATAGTAACATACGATTGCACCAATTTCAATAAAAGTTACGCTTGTTTGACACATATTTGTGACGACAATGCGACGAAATGGATGAGATAAGCGATTTGCGGCCGATGGGTATACGGGCAAACAGAATAGCTAAAAAACGGTGATTATCATACTTCTATTGACGAAGTTTAAGAGCGTGTTATGATTTTCGGCTGGTGCTGATGCCGCAAATCAGTGAACAGTATGACGACACCGTATCTAAGTTTGATTATCCCAGCCTATAATGAGGAAAAGCGTATTTTGCAGACGCTGGCGATTGCGTATGCTTATTTGACGGAGCGGCCGTTTACTTGGGAAGTGGTGGTCGTACTCGATGGTTCGACAGACAGCACAAAGGGCGTGATCGATATGTTTATTGATGAAGCAGTCATCACGGCCGACCAAGCTAAATTTCAGGTGATCGACCGGCCGCAAAATCGGGGCAAAGGGTACACGGTACGCGAGGGAATGCTCAAAGCATCGGGGGCAATTCGGCTGTTTTCTGATGCAGACAATTCAACAGACATCGCACATTTTGATCTGATGCGGCCGCTTTTCGAGACCGGGCATGATGTGGTGATCTGTACCCGCGATAGCAAAGACGTACAGGGCGCGATGCAAGCGACACCGCAACCGTTTATCAAACGATTATTTGGCAATCTAGGCAATCTATTTATTCAATTGGTGGCTGTTCCCGGTATTTGGGACACACAATGTGGGTTCAAGGCGTTTTCGGCCGAAGCTGCCCAAGCTGTTTTCAGCAAAACACAGATAGATCGCTGGGCCATTGACATCGAAGCCCTGGCAATCGCACGACAGCACAAATACAAGATCGGTCTTGTGCCTGCCCATTGGATCGATGCCGACGGTACGCACGTCAAATCAAGCGACTATATTGTTACGCTGCTGGAAACAGTGAAAATCCGTTGGCGTTTGCTGACAGGCACGTACCGTTGAACAATTAGCTATACCGCTTGAACGTCAATTCGTAATAGGCACGATCATCGTCTGTGAGTGCAGGGTGGGTGCGTAAAATGTCGGCGACACAGGCGACCGGGTCAGGCAGTTCGTCGCCCAGCAGCCAATCGACGTTGATCCAGAAACCGGGCAAAATGTGTGAGTGAAAGCGGCCGTCATCATCCAGTTCGGCCGGTTGAAAAATCGCCTCGCCCTCAGCTTGATCCTCCGCGATGTAAAACTCAGCATGTTTGTGGCGCGGTCGGGGATCGATCAACCAATACTCTTTCACACCCGCCTTCTCATATTCCTGAAACTTATTGATACGATCTTGTCGAACACTGCTTCTTGAAATCAACTCAATCGCTAAGTCAGGCGCACCATACAACCGTTTGTCATCTATTCGGGTGGGATTGTCATGTTTAATAAACAGGATATCCGGTTCACGAGCAGGCCCACCTTCCCACAATTTCGTTTCAAATGGCGCGACCAAAACCTCACCAAGCTGGAAAATACCAACAAAGTGGCGAATGAGTTCAGTGAGGAAAACAACAAAACGTTGGTGGGTCGTAGAAGCTGGCATATATTCGATGATTTTACCGTCAGCCCACTCCATAATGCGGTTTTCAGGCGCGATTGCCAGATACTCCTCGTAGGTGTATGTCCTAGAAGAGAGAGTTGGCATTTGTGAAGGCTTGCTTGGAATTTCACGTAACATGATGAAGTCAGTATAGCAGAAAATCGTCGCAAAATTATCGTGGAGCGACAAGCCAAGTGCCTTTGCCCGTGATCTCGCTTATACTTTGCACGTAATGAACGCATTGCAAACGATCACACCTCAGCAGCAAACAAACGACCTCAAGCAACGGCTGGATGCGGCTCGTTTTGAGCTGGCCACGGCCGAGCGCCTATTGGCAGAAGAACAGGCGGCCGTCAATCAATTTCGGATGCACTGTCGGCTCAAAATCGGTGAATGGGTAGATCGTGTCCTCGAATTACGCGCCGAGCGCGAGAGCTTGATCGCCCAATTGCAGATCAACCGCATGGCAGTCGAAGTATGGGGGGGCGACGACGATGAAGCGCATGAAGAGTATTGGGAATTTGACGAATGGCTGCATGGGGATGATTTGATTTTGCCGACGGAGAGTGCGCGGGATAAAGCGGCCGAAAAAGCCCTCTATCGTCAATTGGTGAAAAAGTTTCATCCCGATCTGGCTGCGGCTGGGGCGGAACGCGCCTACGCTACCACGATGATGTCTGCCATCAACAGCGCATGGGAAAAGCAAGATATGGCCGTCCTCCGCAACCTTGCTGGCGACCTCGATCCCGATTTGGTGAAAGAGCTAACGGGGGGCGATACGGCCGAAATCCGCCGCCTCCGCAAATACCTACTCAACTGCAAACGCCGCAAAATGCGCGTCGCCGAGCAAGCCCAAACATTAAAAACAGACAACACCACCCGGCTGTGGCGCAAGGCGCACCGCCTCGAAGAAAAAGGGCTGGTTTGGTGGGAAGCAGTTCGCAAAGAGCTAGAATCAGAAGCAAGTCGGCTGACACCTGAAATCGACATGCTGCGTATGCAAGCGGCCGCATCCGAACAACGATAAGTTCCCGGAGGTCACACAATGATTCGACATGTGACAGATGATCTGTATCAAATTGGCGAATATGTAGAAAACGAATATGGCTTTGAGGCGATTCACATCTATGTGATGCTCAACGACGGCCGCCCCATCCTGATCGACTGTGGGTCACACATTCATCGAGAGAGCGTGATGGCAGAATTGGACGAAGTGGTGGGCGATAGCGTACCAGAATATATTTTTCTGACGCATTCGGAACTGCCCCATGCGGGGAACATCGCGGCCGTGGCCGAAAAGTGGCCGTCGATCAAAGTGATCGTCTCCAACGTCATGCTGCCGTACATCGAAGTGCTGCCCGTGCTGCCACTGGAGCAAATGACGCAAGTCGTCCCTAGCACAACGATACAATCGCCCACCCGCACCGTCGAATTTTTATCTGCCTTGCTCAAAGATCAGCCCGGTTCACACTGGATTTATGACAGCCGCACGCAGACGATTTTTACGGGCGATGGCTTTGGCTACTTTGTGCCGGAGTCGGCCGTGGGCGCACTAAGCGACGAGATCAGCGGCGGCATCGCTACGCAATGGCTGGCTGATTATCATCGCGTCGCCTTTCGCTTTCTGCAATGGATCAAGCCAGATCGCCTCAACGCCGATCTCGACACGATGTTTGGCAATCGCCCTGTCAGCAACATCGCGCCCATTCATGGCGGTGTCATTCGGGGCGCGGAACAGGTGCAAGTGCATCTCGGCCGTCTCAAAACCGCCCTCGCGGCCGTCAATCAAGCGTACTGGAGCGAAAAATGACCCCTACAGAAACCCTTCAAGAAGCCCGTATTTTTGGCGACGGTCTCGAACGCGTCGCCGTCCGTGCCATCACACCCAACATCTTTTGGCTCACCCACTGTCTGGGCGATCTGGCGGCCGACTACTACAAAGAATACTTCGCCCCCCTGCCCAACGCCGAAGCGTATGCGGGCAACCGCATCGTCGATTATCCGTTCAGCGCATTCTTGATCGTCGATGACAAATCATTGCTGATCGACACATGCGGCCCCAAGCAGCAAGACGCATTTCTCGAAGCGTTACAATTTTGTCTCGCTGGCAAAACGCTCGACTACATTTGGATCAGTCATGTCGAATTGCCTCACGCTGGCAACACCCCCGCCATCAAGCGCATCTACCCGGCCGCGCAAACAATCACAGTCGCTGGCGGCGACAATTACGACCTGCACGGGCTGGAAAACGCGCAGTTAGCCGCCCCCGGCGATGTGATCGCATTGGGCGCACACACCGTCGAAATGGTGGACGCGCTCTTTGTCGATCATGGGCTATCACAATGGCTATACGAACGAACGACGGGAATGCTATTCACGGCCGATTGGGCGCACAATCTGCACGAACCAGCGTGTGGTCACTGCTTCAAATTCCTGGATGAGATGTTGGAGACCGGGTACGACACCGACACATTGGTCGAAGATATAAAAGTCAATGCGTGGTATCAGTTTCCCTGGCTGGCATGGAGCGACGGCGACAAAATAGACACCGCCATCGACCGCCTATTTGAGCAATATGATGTCAACATTCTCGCCGCCAGCCACGGCAATATCATCCGCCGCGACTTCAAACCGTTCATCCCCATGATCAAAGAAGGGATGCGCGGAGCGGTCGCCATGCCATTCTCAAATGTTTTGTAGTGAAGAGATAGAGTTTTGAGATAGAGATAGAGAGAAGATTGGGTCAACATGAACTACCGACCCAATCTTCTCTCTATCTCTCGTCTCTATCTCTATCTAATCGCGCCATGCACCGATGATCTCGCCCATGATCGACAAGGCGATCTCTTCGGGGGTTCGGGCGTTGATTCTGAGACCGATAGGGCCGTAAATTTTGTCCATTTGGGCTTCTGTGTAGCCGTTTTCTAGCAGGCGTGTGCGGCGTTTGGCGGCCGTCTTTTTGCTGCCCAGCGCCCCGATATAAAAAGCGTCGCTGGGCAGGACAGAGGCCAACGCTTGATCGTCTATTTTCGGGTCGTGGGTGAGCAATGCCACGGCCGTACTTTCATTGATCACGATTTGCTCAAACGCTTTGCGCGGCCACATTTGATGGAGCGCGACATCGGGAAAACGCTCGGCCGAGCCAAATGCGCGGCGCGGATCGACCACCACCGGCCGGAAACCGACCACCTGCGCCAATGCGACCAACGCCACCGCAATATGCACCCCGCCCACCATGATCAGTTGTGGGGAGGGCAACATCACATCGACAAAAATCTCTCTACCATCATCCAAATGAACACGCTGTGATCGACGCTGTGCCAGAGCGACCTGCATCGCCATTTTTGTGCCGTAATGTGTCGCATCCCCCGTCCATACCCCTTGAGAATAGAACGTTTTTGTGCCGATTTTTTCACCCGATAGCACCGTGCCAATCGCTCCCGCCTGCTCGTTCGCAATCCATGCGCTGACAGTGGCGTGTGTGGTTGCGTCAAACGGTTCGACAAACAGATCAATCGAGCCGCCACACGCCAAGCCCACTTCCCACGCCGTTTCGTCTGCGACACCGAACTGTAGTTGCTTCGGCCGTGCGTTTGCCAGCACCGAGAGCGCTTCTTCGACGACCGCCCCTTCGACACAGCCACCGCTCACAGAGCCAGCCATTTGGCTATCGGCCGTGATCGCCATTTTCGCGCCCGTCTTGCGCGGGGCAGACCCCCACGTATCGATCACTGTTGCCAGCGCAATCGGTTTCGCATCGTCATGCCATTGTTGGGTCACATCAATAATTTCTCGCATTGCTACCTCATTCAGATCATTGGGTTGTGTGAAATGTCAAGCCTTCTATTTCTATCTCTCGTCTCTATCTCTATCTCCGTGCGCGTAGGAGATAATCGCCAAAAATTAACGGGAACTCTGCACCGCAAACGCCTCATCCAGCATCGTGCGGAATTGCGCCATTTGCGTCTTGTTTTTGCTCGTTTCAGTTGAGAGCGTCAGTTTGCTCGCTATCTCTGGCAACAAATGGTCATCGACCATCAGATTGAGCAAAAACGTTTCGACAACCAACTCCATATCGCCCGGCCGCACATGAAAAACGATGTTTTCGTCATCAACTGTCCGTTTGGTAAACGGCAATCGTTGGTCATTGAGCGCCCGTTGCACAATCCGCGCCGCCACTTTATGGTCATAGGGAAACACTTTGATAAACGTTGTCGCATACCGTCGGTGCAGCCATGTAAAAAGCGGAACGATAAGCATATACCCGCCAACGATCAAGAGCAGTTTGAGCGATGGCGCATACCCTGTTTCAAGCAGTGCGATAGGCATTCCAGCCCCGGCCGCCAGCCCCGCGTGGGCGATGATTGCATGTGCGCGTTGCCACCGTTTGCTTACCATGCCTCTATTTTAGCAAAAACGTCACGACGTAGCCTGTCCACATTGCAGGCGGTCAGCCAATCAGCTTTGTGTTTTTTAGCCAAGCGTTTTACGCGTTACCGCTCCGGTTGAAACCGGCTGCTACGCCGACTGAAACCGGTTTGGAAACCGGTTTTTCGCAGCGCCGTCAGGCAGCCCGTGTATTTCCAACACCGGGCGAGATCGATGCAACAAATAGCCGATGATGTGACCATCAACGATGAATTGTCAAGTCAGGCAAGGCGGCTTGCAGGGCCGCAATTTGTTCATCACTGACGGCCGTGCCATTCAAATCTAGCTCTTGCAACTGCGTCATATTTTGCAGTGCGGTCAGGTCGCTGACGGCCGTGCCTATCAACCATAGCTCTTGCAACTGCGTCATATTTTGCAGCGCGGTCAGGTCGCTAACGGCCGTACCGTCCAAATCTAGCCATCGTAACTGCGTCATATTTTGCAGCGCGGTCAAGTCGCTGACGGCCGTGTCGTTCAAATGTAGCCATTGCAACTGCGTCATATTTCGCAACACGGTGAAGTCGCTGATGGCCGTGCTGCTCAACCATAGCACTTGTAACTGTGTCATATTTTGCAGCGGGCTGAGGTCGTTGACGGCCGTGCCGTTCAAATATAGCCTTTGCAGCTTTGTCATATTTTGCAGCACGGTGAGATCATTGACGGCCGTGCCATTCAACCCTAGCCCTTGCAACTGCGTCATATTTTGCAGCGCGGTGAGGTCGCTGACGGCCGTGCCGCTCAACCATAGCACTTGTAACTGTGTCATATTTTGCAGCGGGGCGAGGTTGCTGACGAGCGTACTGTTCAACTCCAGCTCTCGCAACTGCTTCATATTTTGCAGCGCGGTTAGGTCGCTGACGACCGTGCCGTCCAAACGTAGCACTTGCAACTTTGTCATATTTTGCAGCGCGGTGAGGTCACTGACGGCCGTGCCGCTCAAATTTAGCGCTTGCACCGCCTCCAAACGCGCACTGCCCTGCACCCATATCAGCGTCGTGATCGGCAGATTGTTTAGGACAAGAACAAGATCGCCATCTTCGTCTGTCTCAATTGCGTTTTCGACGTGCGTCTGATGCCATTCCCACAGCGCGAGGGACGGTGACACCATGCAGTAAAACAGTTCCAGGGCGCGGCGATGGCGTGACACACGCACCTCCTCGACTGTGACACGCTCCTGCCGATTCTCACTTTCTACTGCTTTTAGCCAGTTGGCGGCCGGGTCATCCAACGCCGCCATCAGCGCCAATTGCACCTTTTCATCCTTTGCATACGCCACCATTTTGAGCGTCCCATGCCACGCCTCCTGCGGGAACTTTTGCACCAGCCACGTCACCTGCCGCGCCTTCCCCTTGTACACAACCCATTGCGCCGCCAGATATTCAAGGAAAGAGCGATGCACAAACTCCAACGTCTCCCCATCAACCGCACCAAACAGATTGGCGCGTTCCACCAAATAGCGCATCAATTTATCGGGCTCACATCCTTTCATCTGGAGCGTCACATTGTTCGCCAGTTCACGACGCAAATCATCTTTCGCAATCGTCGTGTTTCCGTTGACATCGATCATCCAAAACGCGACCTCCTGCAACGCCATTTTCCACTCTTCCAGTTCAGGTAGCGGCGCATAGCGCGACATATCGACCGTTTTACGGTCGCTGTCCCGCCGCCCCAGAAACATTTCTATCGCCGCCTGATACAGATCGGGCAACTTGACATTGGCAACATCCCACCCCCGTTGGTGCAGCGCACAGATCAGCGCACACAGCAACGGCGTTTCGGCCAGCGTTTGCAGGTGGGCATACGTTTCATTCGTCAAAATTTTATGCAGCTTTGCCGCTTGTGTGGGCAACGCCGCTATAGTCTCTGCTGGCAGCGGGGCTTGCGCCATCGCGTCATGCCATTGGCTGACAAAGGCTCGGATTTGGTGATCGCCCATCGGCGCGAGGGTAATGTGCGTAAACGCATGGGTTTGCAGCCAGTGGTCAAAGGCTGATCCTTTTTCGGCCGCTTCGGGACGGCCGCTCAACACATACACCGCCTCATCCACCCCCACACTGTCAAACAAGCCATCGAGCCAATCGTTCACCTCCTCCCGTTTCGCTTGCGTAATCTCATCAAAGCCATCGACCAACACCGCCACCCGGCCGTGCCGTAGCCGCTCGGTGATCCAGTCATCCGCCACACGATCATGGCCCGAAATATGATACGTCGCTACCAAATCGCCCCATACCTTTCCAATCGGCTTGTCCACATAGTCGCGCAAGCGCACAAAGAACGGGGTGTAGCCGCGTAGATGTGCCAATTCAGAGGGTAGCTCATCGGCCGCCATCATCACCGCGATCCGTTTCAGCAGCGTCGTCTTGCCCGCCCCCGCCCGTCCTTCGATAAACATGCGCCGATGCTGCGCCAAAATCGCCTCAATTTGTTGCGGCTCACCGTGTCGCTCGTGTCGCATCTCCGTTTGCTTTTCGCGCCGCCGCGCTTGCGCGATCAGCGAGATATACGCCACCGAAATCGGGATCACGCATTCGTCCCGGTTCTGCAAACCAAACAGCTCTAACCTATCGAGTTTTGCCTTGAGGCGACGTTTGTACACCCCCTCAAAATGCGTGTTGCGCTCGGCCGTTACCTCACCATACGTCTGCTTAAAGATCGCGTCCAAGCTGTCAAAAGTACGCGCTTGATCGACCAGCAGCTTCCCCAATGTCTCCCGCGTAAAGTGCGGAATCGTTTCGGCCAACTCATACAAATTGCGTCCAGCATAGGTGAGGGCGTGGGCGATATGCGGCCGTTCCGCTTCATCAAAAGCATACGCATCCAGTTCGATCTGCTGCACCGCTTTCGCAAAAGCATCCGCTTGGAAATGGCTTGACAGCAGCAATGGCATCGCCTTTTCCTCCAGCACCCGCGCAAAGTTACGCCCTATGGCTTCAATCCTTTCAGCAGGCACGTCTGGCAGGCTGTCGGCGATATGCGCGGCCGACTTTTCCCCCAGCTTCTTGAAAAAGAACGCCGGATCATCATTTTCCGCCCCATACTGATCAAACAATTCATACAACGCCCCCACACGAGACAATGATGCTGACCAATTCATGTCGTCCTCTGTCGCTTGCGTCAGCAAATACCGAATGATGATCGGTGTCATATATTTTGCAATCGTGATTGTCGCGCTCATGTTGTCCCTCGCTCATTTATTTGTTTTGGTGCGCCTATTCTAGCATAACC
>CALECP010000302.1 GCA_937949915.1 uncultured Anaerolineae bacterium | reverse complement strand
AGCACGACGTTCTTGGATGGACTAGGACGCGCACGGCAAACATGGACGGGCGCAGTTGAAGTTGCAGATGACAATCTAACTGTTTCGGCAACAACGATTGGCGCGGTAGTCAGCTATGACACACTGGGACGGCCGAACTGCCAAGCGGGTGCGATTGTGATTACAAGCACAACGCTTGATCATACGATGCGTTGTGAAGATTACGATCATCCGACAACGGAATATGATGCGCTCGGCCGGGTTATTCACACTACTGGAGTCGATGGCAGTGTGATGACACAAACCTATGCAATTGATGCTGTGACAGGCTATAACATCCAGACAGTGATCGACCCCGAAGGGAACAAAAAGCAGTATGAAACAAACATATTGGGGCAGTTGCGTTTTGTGCATGAATTTAATGAGGGCACTGCAACAACGCCTTATGGCACGACTGAATATCTGTATGATACGTTGAGCCGTTTGACCAATGTGATCGACACGGCCGGAAATGAAACGATTATTCAATACGATGCGCTCGGCCGGAAAACACAGATGGACGACCCTGACATGGGCCGTTGGACATATAAATATGATTTGTTCGGCAACCTGACTGCCCAAACAGACAACAAAGCCCAGACATTGTGCTTTGGTTATGATCAGTTGAATCGCATGACGGAAAAACGGTTGCTTGATGCAGGCGCAACTGATTGTGATCCTGCCTATAGCGAACTGCTTGCAGCGTATTCGTATGATCGTGATGGTGCTGTGGGGATGATGAGCCAAGAGTATGTGCCTGGTGTAGCCACCCGCGACTGGTTCTATGATCTGCGCGGCCGGGTCACAGATGAAGTCGCACAAATCACGAATCCACTTAACCCAACCATCACCGAAACGTTTACAGCAACGTACACGTATGACAATCTCAATCGCCCGGAAACGCTGACGTATCCTGACGGCGAAGTGGTGACGACAACATACAATCGCCAGGGCGCGGCCGTTGGCCTGAGCGGTGCAGATGCGTATGTGACCAACGCGCTTTACAGTATCCGAGGACAGATGCTCAAGCTCAACTTGGGCAATGGGGTTGAGACTGGCTATCAGTATGGGGGCGCAGACGACGCATACCGTTTGCTTACGAGCAACATGTTCAAAGGAACACAAGCACTGCAACAGTTCGACTATACCTACGATAGCGTAGGCAATATCTTGGATATTACGGAGCATTATTTGCCGGAAGCAGGCGCAGCTATCGTGGGGCCAGAAGTGGAAACATTCACGTATGATGGACTTTATCGCTTGCAAACGGCGCAAGGGACAGGCGCGTTCGCGTATGACCATGCTTCCACGCCCGACCTGCAATATGCGTATGATGAAATCGGCAACATCACCCAATACAAAGGGCGCAGCTACGATTACGAAACAACCCATAACAAGTGTGATGCTGACCCGGATGCCGTGACCGACCAACCGTTGCCTCATGCTGTCCGCACCATAGGCGAAGATTATTTCTGCTACGATGCGAACGGTAACATGACGGTACGCTCTGAAACGGCCGAGAACGGCACAACGAAGACGTATCAGCAGACGTTTGATGCGGAGAACCGGCTTGTTGCGGTCAAGGTTGGTTCAACGAACTTTACCTTTGCCTACAATGCGATGGGCGGCCGGGTCGCCTCTGTCAAAGATGGTGCAGATGGCAAAACAGTCACACTCAATCCATTCCCGTTCTTTGAAATCGCATTGGAAACCAAGACTAGCCCCACGGCCGTTGTCCAAAACAACGGCACGAGTGAGAGCGGCTACCCGATCCTCTTGCTGTTGGTAACAGGCAGCTTGCTTGTCATCACCGTATACGGACAAAAGCGGTATGGTGTCGTGGGACGGATCGCTCTGTTCTTCGTCATCGCCAGTATCGGGGCGACCAGCCTGACACCCACCCCCATCACGCAAGCGGTGAGCAATGACTTCACCCGCATCGAGCGCAAAACGTACCTCATGGGCGGCGTGATCGCCCAGCGCGTCAACGGCAGCGACGATGATGGCTTGTTCTTCCTGCACGGCAACCATCTAGGCAGCATTACCGCGATGACGAATGCGGCTGGTGAACTGGTCGAAAACAGCGTTGTGCGCTTCCTACCATTCGGCGAATACCGCCCCAATTCTAACCAAACTGCCAGCCCCACCCAGCTAGGCTACACGGGCCACAAGCAAAATGATGACATCGGGCTAATCTACATGAATGCGCGGTACTATGTGCCGGGGATTGCTAGATTTGCCAGTGCAGATGTAATTATTCCTGAACCAACAGTAGCACAAGCATTTAATCGCTACAGTTATGTTCATAATAATCCTCTAAACTATATCGATCCTACTGGTCACTGCCGTTATAACGATGATGGTGAATATGAATTTGCAACAGATTGTACACAAGAAGAATTTGAGTCGCTGAGCTGGGATGATCGGATAAAGTGGGTTGAAGATTTTATGGAATACACTGGTGTTGAGTGGTTTTATAATATAATAGGCATTCTGGCTTATTTTAGAGATGACGTAGTATGGTCAAACAGTGTATGGGCAAGTGTATCTGATGCGGCTGTCCTTCGCGTAATACAAGATGGGTGGAGAGTGGCAAATGGAGCATCTTCAATTGGGGTAGAAAACGATGCCACTAACGCTTGGAAAAAGTTTTTTGTAGGTGAGGCTAATGGAGAAGATGACCATATCCTACTACGGCTCTGGGGGGAAGCGGAACAAGCTGGGGTTGATTATGGTATTGATTTAGCCGAGCCATATATATCCTCTATTATGGAAGAGGCATATATTGATTCGTTTGTTGCATTCGGAAATGTATACCGTTGGATGATCGTAGGTGATGTTGGTTATGTAAACTGGGATGATTACACTAATCCTATCATAGCTCCTATGCAATTTGCTCTAGATAAAGCTCTATCAGGTCTTACAAGTTGGGCACTAGACCCCCGCAATCCATCTTCTGCGGTTTTTGTATACGGTTTTGGTCGTAGTGTTATTTCACCACTAGGGGCAAATTGGGCACTATTCAAAGGAGCTATCCGAATTTGGAACTAAGGGCTTGTCCAGAAATAATATGCTCGAAAAATGCTGTTTTTCATGCTAATTTTGGATGCTTTATTTCTGGACATAACCTGAAAGTGTAAGGTTTGTCAATCATAGTGGCTGAGAGTTAAGAGCAAAAACCCTTGTAAAGTTACTAGAAGATAAACATCTCTAGTAACTTTCACATTCATGAGGTATTTACATGATCACTTTTGAAAAATTTATGTTAAAGGTTCTATTGTTTTCTGTCATTTTATTATCATTCATATCCTGTACAAGTCACCCAACAGTGACTAAGCTAACCAGTAAATCTACTCAATCACTACCAGTCCTTACGGATGAGATGAATTATAGTCATTTAGTTTGGTCAGGAACGGCAATAGTGACTGTATCTAGTATAACTTCCACTATTAACCACCACTTGCATGTTTATAATCTTGACTCAAGTTCAGTAGAACAAAAAAGTATTCCAACCGATCTGAATTGTGGAATTTCACACATTCAAATGATAGAACGACTTCCTAACCAGAAAATAGGAATAATGGTTTCGTGTCGGAATGAAGAATTAACCACACTAGAATATAGATTGTTGGAATGGGATGGTGCTGATAATTTCATAGTATTGGAAGTGTTTGATAATGCTTCTTTTCTTGAGGATAGAAACTATTTTCACCCAAACGCATTCACTTACTCCCCAGACTTTAATACACTGCTTATGGAGAGAAATGGTGATGGAATAAATAATGGGTTGGTTGTATTAGATACAGTAACCGAAGATATTAATGAGTTTTTAACTCGATTTGCCCGAGCGGGCTCACCATCTTGGTCTAATGACGGAACATTGATCGCATTTGCTGCAAATGGTCAAT
>CALECP010000301.1 GCA_937949915.1 uncultured Anaerolineae bacterium | reverse complement strand
CAATTCAGTTGCTGCGATCTCGGTTGGGTATCGACCCTTTGATTTAATCATCATGCAACTATTATATCGCATGTTCATTTAAGCCAATGTGTACTAGCCAGTCTGAATGTGTCAGAATCAAACAGTGCTTGGCACGTTATGGAAGATTGCTGTCTCCCAATCAACAGTGCAATCTGATTTGGGAAGGTCAATTCAGGGTCTATTTGATACTCAATGCTATTGGCATGTAAATATCGAACCAAATCAGCAAGGGATGTATCCTCTTTTGGAAAACGATTGCTGTACTTATTGTATGAAAAGGGTAGGTCAAAGCCGTAGCTGTAATAGATACCGATGAAGCTTACTTGATCATCATCAAACCATATTTGAACACTTCCATATTTCCAGATGGGTGCGCTACTTGAATGTTTGTGGTGTTTGTCACCACCCCAATCGGTAGGTTCTCCTACTGTATTAACAACCTCATTCCGATTCATTTTCAGACAAAGATCACCAAGCTCCCCAAATTCAGAAAACTTTTCTAACTCTATTGACCACATCATGCGCTGATTATACAGGAGCTTACGAGTGATAACTTACGCAACCGCAAAGTCGGTGTCCGGCCGCCTCTCCCCCCGCTTGAACCGTCACACAATCTGCCCGTTTCCCGAAAATCTATGCTAGAATGAATAGGATGATGACCGAACTCACACTCACGTTGCCCGAACATGTTGCACGGTATCTGTTGCAGTTGGGGCGGGACACGCACAGATCGGCCGAAACCGCCCTCGTTGACACATTAGAAATGATGTTGCCAACGCTTCCCGACACAACCTCTTATCCGGCCGTCACCACCCTCATTGACGATGATGTACTCGCTCTCGCTCACTCAAAAATGGATGAGACCCAAAATGAACGGTTGCATACGTTGCAATTGCGCGGGAAGGTAGGAAAGTTGCCTGAGTATGAGCGAGATGAGTTGTTAGCACTTCTGCACATCTACCAAAAAGGGCAGTTGCGTAAGGCGGAAGCGTTAGCCGAAGCGGTCAGACGTGGGTTAATCCCGCCACTTACCGATTGATGTCTGTCTCATCTGCCAAGAAAGAACGTGTTCGTGAACGGGCGAAAAATCGGTGTGAGTACTGTCAATGCCAGCAAAAGTACGTTTTCGGCCGTCTTCAAACGGATCACATTATCCCTACATCCAAAAATGGCTCTGACAATCTCAATAATCTGTGCCTCTCTTGCGAACTGTGCAACCAATACAAATGGACCCGCGTAGATGGCATCGATCCAGAGAGCAAAAAGCGGGTTCTACTATTCAATCCCCGTCAACAACGTTGGCACGATCATTTCGTGTGGGCTGAAGATGGTGTACATGTTGTTGGGTTGACGGAATGCGGCCGTGCGACCGTTGCAACCCTCCAAATGAACAACCCATTGGCGATCATGGTCAGACGACATTGGGTTGCGGCCGGATGGCATCCTCCGTCAGACTGAATTTACGCAACCGCGAAGTCGGTGTCCGGCCGCATCTCCCCCCACTTGAGCCGTTATCCCTTCTCACTCTCCCGACAGCCCCGTAATCACGACAAGCTGATCACGCGGAATCTCCACGTCAATCCCCTTCAAATTATGTTCACGCGCACCGCGCACGACGATACTTTTGGAAGTTTTAACCATAATTTATTTGGTATTGGTCGAGATAGGTGATAGAGATCGCTTTCTCTATCGTCAATTTTAGAACGTATAGACTAGCATGTTATTGCTATTCAAGCCATACTGAATTTACATACGTGTGGGGAAGTCGAAAAAGTGTGTTTCAACGCCAAACTGAGATGTGAGATGACGGCCGAGCGCTTGTACACCCACCGTCTCAGTGGCGTAATGACCCGCATAGATCACGTTCATGCCCATGTCGGCCGCCGACCAATAGCTGGCATGGTCTGTCTCGCCTGTCAATAACGTATCTGCCCCCAGTGCTTTCGCTTCGCCCAAATAGCGAATGCCGCTCCCAGACACGATTGCCAGCCGTTCGATATGTTCTGGCCCGGCCGCAGTCACATGCGCGTCTGTCACTAACTTTTCATTGATCATTTGTGTAAAAGCGGTCACTGTCGGCCGATCTGGCAGCATCCCAATCGTGCCAATCGGTGTACCTTTGGGCGCACACCACCAATCGAGCTTGGTCACTCCCACCATCTCAGCCAGCACCGCATTGTTACCCACCTGTGCATGGGCATCTAGCGCAAGGTGGGCGGCATACAAATTGATACCATGCGCCATCAGCAAGCGCACCCGCCGCCCAAACGCCCCCCGCAACGGCTCGCACCCGCCCCACAAAATACCGTGATGAACGAGCAACATGTCTGCCCCCCATGCCGCGGCCGCTTCGATAATCGGCGGCGCAACATCAACGGCAAGTGCGATTTTTTGCACCGTCGCATTTTCTGTTTCTACCTGCAAGCCTTGAGGCCCATAGTCAGCCACTTCCTCGATATTCAGATAGTTATTCAAGTAGGTAATTAGCTCTGTGCGTTGCATTGTTGAATTGTAACGGGTCATCAGTTTGCTGTCAGCCTATCAACATGACCATTTGCCTCTTGATTAATAAGCACCAAAACGTTATACACAAATCATTATGCAATTGATGTCGCTTCCTACTACCGTAAATACGACTGTAAATGATTTATTGACCCAGTTGACGATGCGCTTGAAGGGGGTAAATGATGTTCATCACGTGTGTGTGTCAACGTGTGAAGTGTTAGCCGAAGGGTTTGGAGTGTCGGCCGTCGTTTTGCTCCGCGCCCAAAATGAACCATATTACTTTAATGCGTGGCTCAGTCGGCCGTACAGCACCACCGTGCAGATGCACTTGCGCCAAGATGAAGAAATCATCGACTATTTAACAGCACGGCCGCTTTTTACTATCAACGCACAAGATGTGCCTTTCTTATCGGCCGATGAGCATGATCTGATCGGTGCGCCGCTCGATTCGGCCGCGACCGATATGGCACTGATCGGGGCTGTTTGCATCCTCGATGATAACGTGCAAACGGCCGAATCCCTGTTGCCTATCATTGCCACCCACATTATCCCATACATCGAACGCGCCCATTTGTATCAAGTGATCACACAACAGAGAATTTTGTTTGAAGTGGTCAACGACATCACCGTATCCCTCACATCCACACTCAGCCTGCGCGATATTTACGACCGTGTAACCAACCCCATTCGTCGCATTCTCAACGTGC
Organism: uncultured Anaerolineae bacterium; assembly: GCA_937949915.1. Classification (GTDB taxonomy): domain Bacteria; phylum Chloroflexota; class Anaerolineae; order Promineifilales; family Promineifilaceae; genus CALECP01. Next base: position 16,245 of record CALECP010000301.1, on the reverse strand, counting down.
AATCTGTTTCGATTGGACTGGTAGACAGAGAAAGAAAGGAGTTGGTTTTTGTGCCAGAATTGCTTGATCAAGCCCATTCGTTGCGCGTGGCTCTGGGCGAAGGCATCGCAGGATGGGTTGTTGAGAATGAGGAAACGGTGATGACCAACGATCCGTATGCAGACGAGCGTTTTTTGCGCGACGTGGACGATCAAACAGGGTTTGAAACACGGTCAATGCTGGCTGTGCCGCTCAAGCATAACGGCCGTGTCATCGGCGTGCTAGAGGGATTGAACAAATTATCGGGCAACTTTAGTCTTTTTGATCGGCAATTGGTCGAATCGATCTCAGGCCCATTGGCGATTGCACTAGAAAACGCCAATCTACACGCTGACGTACTTGCAGAAAAACGACGTGTTGAGACGATTTTCTCAAGCATGTCAGAAGGACTGCTCACATTCGATGCGGCCGGAACGATCACAGGGGTCAACGATGCGCTGCTGTCGATGCTGCAATTGACCGATGTCCCGGCCGCAGCCTACACAGTTTTTGACCTCGTGCAAACCGAGGATGAAAACAGCATCCGTCACTTTGTGCAAGCCGTATTCGACACCCCCGAAGAAACGGAGCCGCCCCAAATGACATGCAATCTACGCACCCATTACGCCGAAGAATTTACGCCAGCCCTCGTCAGTGGCGCATCTATCCGCAACCACAAGGGGATATTGCTCGAAGCTGTTCTCGTCTTCAGCGATCTGCGCCAAGTACGTGAAGTAGAGCGGATGCGCGACGACTTTTTCAGCAACATCGTGCATGAGTTGCGAACGCCGCTCGCCACCATTTTGATGTATGCGCGTCTACTCCGCAAAGATGTTGGACAGGGGGCAACAGAGACAAATACACGCTACATCGACACGATAGCAATGGAAAGCGACCGTTTGCAAACAATGGTGCGCTCGATGCTCGCACTGGCACGGCTAGAAGCACAAGAAATCCAGCGCAGCGACCGCTTGATCGATGTCAAACGCATCTTTGCTGATATTGTTCCGGCCCTCACCCAACGCGCTCTCGAAAAAGGAATCACCATTGACGCAACAATCGATCATACGCTGCCACCTGTGTGTGGAGATCGGGATGTTCTGTATTCGGCCGTCAAGAATCTGCTCGACAATGCGGTTAAATTCACCCCAGCAGGAAAAGTGACCGTTACGGCACGGGGCGAAAAAGAGCATATAGTGATCGATATTGCTGATACAGGCATCGGTATTCCAGAAGAAGCGATGCCCAGCTTGTTCAAACGCTTCTTTCGCGCAAGCACGGCCGTAGAGCAAGGCATTGCTGGCACAGGGCTAGGGCTGTACATGGTCAAAGAGGGAGTCGAACGCCATCGTGGAACCATCACCGTCAATAGTGTGGTTGGGCAAGGCACATCGTTTCACATCACCCTCCCCGCCCATACGGCGTGACACACATCATGTCGTCCTATGCGCTTTTATGACCTATCTCACACGTCGATAGACACAATTTTACAGCGCGACTGTAACATATCTGGGTGTTCGGGTACGCCCCCTATCGCTACACTTCTAACTATACGCTGTGGCTCGTTTTTGTCGTTGTAGGCATGAAATGAGTCGAGTTGCAGCAATGGTATTGGTAGTGTATCGGTTTTGTATTGGTAGCTTTTTCATGTACTGGTTTTGATACAAACGACTATAATCAGTCATCATGCAGCCACGCTTACGGCCGATCCACTTTCAGCGCGTTTCCCATCAGGGCGAAACATATTTTTTGCTCGACGATCCCTTTCAATTGGTCAAGCAGCAAGCGTATTTGCCGTATCCGTTGGCTCGGATGGTCAGTCAATGTGATGGGACGCGCACCATCGCCCAACTGCACGACATACTGTGTGCAGAAACGGCCGCACCCGTCCCCATCAGCGCAGTCACACAGACACTACAACAGCTTGACGAACTATGTTTGCTAGAGGGAGATCGCGCCACGGCCGCCCTTTTGCAAAAACGCACCACGTACCGCCAGCAACCGTATCGCCCACCCGCCCTCGCTGGCAAAAGCTACCCGGCCGATCCGGCCGCCCTCCATCGTCACCTCGAAGCGTTTAGCACAGACGATACAGAACTGGCCACGTGGCGGCCGTGGATGGGACGCGGCTTGGTCTCCCCCCACATCGACTACCAGCGCGGCGGCCGGGTGTATGCACGAGTATGGCAACGGGCGAGGCAAGCGATAGAAGCGGCCGATCTCATCCTGATATTCGCCACCGACCACAAAGGCGGCCCCAGTTCGCTCACCCTCTCCTCCCTCCCCTACGCCACCCCTTATGGTATTCTGCCCACCGACGAAACAGTTGTACACGCTCTCGAGAACGCCATCGGCACAGAAGCCGCCTATGCCCAAGAACTGAACCACGAGCAAGAACACGCCGTCGAATTGGTAGCGACATGGCTACATCACATCCGCCGCGATCCTTGTCCTGTTGTGCCGCTTTTGATCGGGTCGTTCTATCACCTTACGCCAGACGGACATCCTGATAATGATCCAACTATTGTGCGCTTTCTCGATGCGCTCAAAACAGCAACGGCCGGACGGAATGTATTTTCAGTCGCATCTATCGACCTCGCACACATCGGCCCCGCCTTTGACACGCCGTATGTGGTCGATCAACCGCGCCGCACACAGCTAGCACATACAGATGCCCAGCTACGTGCCGCCATCAAAAATGGAGATGCGGAAAGCTGGTATCAGCAGCTTGCCAGCACACGCAATGCGAACAATGTTTGTGGGTTTGCACCGATGTATTTGATGTTGCGTTATTTGGAAGAAACGGCCGGAATCACCGTCGCGTATGAGCAATGTTCGGCCGATGCGGCCGCTACGTCTACTGTGTCGATTTGCGGGATGTTACTCTCGTAGAGACGTAAGATTTTACGTCTCTTTCTTGATTTCTTAAAAAAAAGAGACGCAAGATTTTGCGTCTCTACAAAAACAATTAACCGCCTGTTGTCATCAGAGCATTTTGGGCAATAGTGTACCAATCAGCCGGAAGCACACCCAGCACCAACGTCGCAATCGCCGCCACTGCCATCACCAATTTAAGCGCATTTGGCACGGTGGGCATGTCGATTTCGCCATCGAACATAAACATGTTAAAGACGACGCGCATGTAGTAGAAAGCGGAAACCACACTGGTCAATGCAGCGATAATAACCAGCCACACAAGGTCAGCTTCGAGGGCTGTCTTGAAGACGTAGAACTTGCCAACAAAGCCACCCGTCAATGGAATACCGGTCAACGAGAACATGAGAAGCATCATCACGATAGCAAACGCAAAGTTGTGTTTGCCCATCCCTTTGTAGTCGTCTAGGTCTAACTGTTTGTTGCCACTGAAACGTTCCATTGCCATGACGGCCGCGAACGCCCCCAAGTTGGTGAACATGTACGTCATCATGTAGAACAGTGCCGCCCCTACGCCGTCGTCGCTTTTTGTGCTGGCTGTCACCGCCATCAAAATATAACCGGCGTGAGCAATTGACGAGTAAGCGAGGAGACGCTTGATGTTCGTTTGGGTCAGTGCTGCGATGTTGCCAACGATCATCGTTGCGGCCGCGATCACAGCCAACGCAGGTATCCATTTTTCATCCATCGATCCCATCGAGCTGATCAAGACGCGCATCAGAGCAGCAAAACCAGCCACTTTTGCCCCGACCGACATGAAAGCGGTGACAGACGTGGGCGCACCCTGGTATACGTCTGGTGTCCACATGTGGAATGGCACAGTACCAACCTTGAACATGAAACCGACCAAGAGCATAGCGATACCGGCCAGCCCCACAGTGCCACTCGTAGCGATGCCCTCTGCAATATCGGGCAGCGCGGTTGACCCGACAGCCCCATAGATGAGCGCGATACCGAACACCAAAAAGCCAGAGGAAAACGCGCCTAACAAGAAGTATTTGAGCGCAGACTCTTCGGAATTGAGGTCTGTGCGGTCAAAGCCAGACATGATGTAAAGCGGGATTGAGAGCAGTTCGAGCGCGAGAAAAACGATCAGCAAATCGTTTGCCATGCCCATCAACATCATGCCGACGAGCGAGAACAGCATGAGGAAGTAGTATTCGCTCCGGCCGTGTCCGCGCTTGCGGATGTACCCAATTGAGATCAACACCGACAACATACCTGTGATCAAATACAGAATACTGAGGTAGGTGCTGAAATTGTCTTGGAGGACGGAGCTATTAAACGCGCCCTTGATCGTATCCCATTGGAAAAAGGTCGCCGTTAATGCGCCGCCCAATGGAAAAAGGCTTAACCAGCCTGTAATGTCTTTGCGCTCGTCTGGCACCCAGAAATCAACAAACATCAGCAGCAGTGTGCTGAAGGTGAGAATGATAATCGGAAGGATGACAGATAGATTCAGTGTCGGTTCTACAAATTGCATGTGAAAACAAACCTCATTTGGTTGTGAAATTCCCCACAAGTGTACCACAAGATAGCGTAGCAGCATTCAACATTTGCAAATATCGACTGACATAACACCCGTTTTTTGCCTGACTGAAAAAGACAGAATGCTTTGCATCGCCTCTCTCTATTTAGGGCAGATGTTTTTCGATCAATTGGACGGCGCGAAGTGTGCCGTTTTCGCTGTTTAGTTGACGGCCGAGCAGGGCGGCACGCTGTACCAGATCGGGGGTATGCAGGGCTGTGTCGATGGCGGCCGACAGGGTGGCGGCCGTCAATTTGCGACGCGGGATCGGCCGAGGGCCAACACCAAGACGATAGACACGATCTGCCCAAAACGGCTGGTCGGCAAAGAACGGCACAACGATGCTGGGACGGCCGGAACGCAAGGCGGCGGCCGTCGTGCCAGCCCCGCCATGATGAACGACGGCCGCCATCTGGGGCAGCAGCCAATGGTGGCTGGTCGCATCTAGTCTGTAAACGGTGTCGGGCAATGCGGCCGCATCTAGCCCACCCCAGCCGGTGAGCAATATCCCGCGCTGCCCTGTCTGCGCGAGCGCGGTGAGCGCGATGTCGGCCGTGGCGGCCGGATCATCATTTTGCATACTGCCAAAGCCGATGTACACAGGCGGCGGCCCCGCTGCCAAAAAATCGACCAAAGCGGCCGGGGGCGTGTATGTGTCCGCATCATCCATTGTCCAGTAGCCGGTCAAATGGATGTTTTTGTGCCACGCTCGCGCACGGGGGGCAACATGCTCGCTAATCGCCATCAAAATAGGCGTTTTCGCGTTCAGGTACGGTTTCTGTGTTCCCAGTCGCGGCATCGGCGGCAACCCAAATAGCTCGTGGCGCAATTGATTGAGAACGGGGCGCACGACGAGCCAAAAACCAGTATAGCTGAGATTGGTAGACGCACGATTGATAAAACCGGGCAGCGCAAACGGAGGCTGTGGTGCGATACAAGAAAAGTATTCGTCGGCCGCAAACATCGGCTGCAAAAGGGTGAACAGCATCGGAATTTCGAGCGCGTCACACACATTGAGAGCAAGCCATGCCCCGGTTGCCGACGCGATGATCATGTCTGTGTCTTGGCTGGCGGCCGTGATCTGCTCTGTCGCCGTCCGGGCAAGCGGCGCGGCCAACGCCGACATCCCTTTTGCCAGCGTCACCGGGTTGCGCGTCTTCATCAGTGCTTTGCCCTCCGCGCTGTGCAGTAGTGCTTGTACATCCCCATCGAGCGGCACATAGTCGATGCCAAACGACGCGATAAACGGGGCAAAATTACGGGTTGCCAGCAGCCGAACGGCGTAGCCAGCATCTTGCAGGGCGCGGGTCAGCACAGCATACGGCTGCACGTCGCCACGCGAACCGAGCGCGATCACGTTGATCATAATGCGATTATTCCTGTTACGATTTGGTAGATGCCAAACAAGCCGAGTCCGATGGCGGCAAGACGGCCGGGCAGCGGGTTAAAGGCGGCCGTTCGGCCACGCGCTTGCAGCCATCCGGTCGAAAGGATGAGGACGACAAAGCCCCCGCACAGCATCACATACATGCCGAGCAGGAAGGCGGCCGCGTGTACGGGGCTGGTGCGCCATGCGGTCAATAAAATAGTGCCGCCCACCGTTGACCAAAAAATGTACGGGTTGGGGTTGAGCAAGTTAATCAGGCACGCTTGAAGCAACGAGCCAGATGGCGCAGATGGGTCAGTCGCAGATTGGCGGGGTGTAGCGGCCGCCCTCCACGCGCCCCATGCGAGATAGAGCAGAAAGAGGCCGCCGATAATCTGCATGATAGTCAAGACGAGTGGCGGCAACGTGGTCAAAACGAGCAGCACCAGCGCAATGATCGGCGCATCGCTGACGAGCGGCGCGAAGGCGACAGGGAGCGCACGTCGCCATCCTTTTTGCACTGTTTGGCTAATGCAGAATATCTGAAAAACGCCGGGGGTGGCTGCGGCCGCGATGCCGAGGGTCAATCCTTGTAACAATAATGTCAGCATCCCCGGATTTTAGCGCGAATCGCTATAATCGGGTGATGCAAAAAACACGGCCGACTATTACCATCACCTACGCGCAAAGTTTAGATGGCTCGATTGCGCGGCAACGGGGCGAACCGTTGTTGCTCAGTTGCCACGATTCGCTGGTGATGACGCACCGATTACGGGCGCAACACGATGCGATTTTGATCGGGGCGGGGACATTGTTGGCAGATGATCCACAATTGACGGTGCGCCATGTGGAAGGCGAAAATCCCCGGCCGGTAGTGCTAGATAGCCGCTTGCGCTGTCCGGCCGATGCGCGGTTATTGGCTTCGCGGCCGATTATCGCCACCACGCTGACGGCCGCGGCCGACCGTGCTGCGGCACTGACAGCGGCCGGGGCGACGGTGGTGCGCTTTGCGGCCGATGATGCGGGGAGGGTGGCGTTACGGCCGTTGCTGGCATGGCTGTCTGCCCAAAACATCGCCACGCTGATGATAGAAGGAGGCGCACGGACGATCAGCAGCTTTCTGGCGGCGCATTTGGTGGATCGTGCGATCATCACGATTGCGCCTTCTTTTGTCGGGGGTCTCAATGTGATCGAAAATATGCCGCACACCCCACGCCTGGTCAATGTGGCGTGTCGGTCGTGTGGCAACGACATCATCATCGAAGGCGATGTTGTCTTCGGATAAACTGGGATGCAACGGCAATCACTTTACTTCACCGCTCCTTTTGAGACAGAGATTCGCACCGAGACGCTGCCTACGCTGCAACCTGACCAGCTTTTAATCGAAACGCATTATTCGGCGATCAGCGCGGGGACGGAGATGTTGCTCTATCGGGGCGAGATGCCGTTGGGTATTGCGACAGATACGTCGATTGCGGCGTTGGCTGGCACGATGCAGTATCCGCTCAAATATGGGTATGCGTGTGTGGGCAAGGTGGTGGCGGTCGGCCGGGAGACGGCCGCGCATTGGCTACATCGCATGGTGTTTGCGTTCAATCCGCATGAGACGCATTTCATCACCACACCGGAGGCGGTGCAGATTGTGCCAGATGGCGTGGCGGCCGATGTGGCGACATTGCTGCCCAATATGGAGACGGCCGTCAGTTTTGCGATGGACGGCCGACCGGTGATCGGGGAGCGCGTCGTCATCTTTGGGCAAGGGATCGTTGGCTTGTTGACCACGATGCTGCTGGCACAATTTCCGCTTTCGTCGCTGACAACGGTCGATCTTTCTCCGCAACGGCGTGCGCTTTCTCTGGCGTTGGGCGCACAGCAATCGGTTGAGACGGTGGGGCAAATGGCGGCCGAGAATGATCTCGTTTATGAGCTAACGGGCAATCCGCATCTTATTAATCATGCGATAAGCATTCTCGGTTATAATGGTCGCATCATTGTTGGATCGTGGTACGGCACAAAGGTTGCCCCACTTCGTCTTGGTGACGAATTTCACCGAAACGGTATCCAACTGATCAGCAGCCAAGTAAGCGCACTCCATCCGCGCTGGCGCGGCCGTTGGACAAAAAGCAGAAGATTGGAAACGTCATGGGAACACCTTCACTCCGTCCCCAAAACGTTGCTCACAAACAACATACCTTTTATGAAGATAGACAGTGCGTACCAACACATGATGGCTGCACCGGGACAAACGGGGCAAATAATCGTTGTCTACCAGACACCATAATCAATTTATGGTAGAGTCATAATGTAATAGTAACTGTAGGAATAACACGATATGTTAGAACAGTCTGGCAGTTGGATCGTTGCCGTTAAGCGTGATTTTGTCGCGCAACATTATTTGATCGGTGGCGACTGGGGCGCAGAAAACACGAAGCATTCACACCATTACGTGGTAGAAGTGCAATTGATGGGTTGTTCACTCGACCAACATGGGTATCTGGTTGACATTGTTGATATCGAACATCACTTGGACAGTTTGGTAGACAGCTATCGAGATCAGACACTCAATGATCTTCCGCTTTTTGCCGGACACAATCCAAGTATCGAGCGTTTTTGTCAAATTATTTGTCGGCAGCTTGTCGAGCATATTGTGGCAGAAACATTGACAACGATGACGGTGAAGATATGGGAAAATGAAATTGCTTGGGCCAGTTTCACACTTCCTGTACGCGCCACGGCCGAGCAGTAAATTACAAACAGACAGCTAAGGAGATTGCTATGCGCGTAGGATTGATTATCTACGGTTCGCTAGAAACGGTGTCAGGGGGATATTTGTATGACAAGCAGTTGGTTAACTATCTCACAAATGAGGGTGATGATGTTGACATTGTTTCACTGCCGCCTGGAACGTATGCTGAACATTTGCAAGATAATTTTTCGGCCGATCTGCGAAAGCGATTGCAAACGGCCGATTATGACATTTTATTGCAAGATGAGTTGAATCATCCATCGCTTTTTCTGTTGAACGGCCGCTTGTCAAAACGATACCCGATTGTGGCGATCACCCATCATCTACGGGTGCACGAGCAGCATCCGGCTTATAAAATGCCCTTTTATCGTTGGGTAGAGCGTACCTATCTCAATTCGGTCGATGGCTTTATCTGTAATAGCCAGACGACGCGCCAATCTATTGAGGCGTTGGTAAGGGAAACCCGGCCGCACATCATCAGTTCCCCCGCAGGCAATCGGTTTGCTGACGCACCGCCCCGCCCCGCGCAAGAACGAGAATCGTCTCGCCTCCGCATTTTGTTCGTCGGCAATGTCATCCCCCGCAAAGGATTAGATACGCTGCTCACCGCACTGGCTTATCTGGATCGAGATCGCTTTGAGCTGCATGTGGTGGGCAATCAGGACGTAGACCCGGCCTACATGCGTTTGATCGATCAATTGATCGCTGAATTTCATCTCGAGAACAATGTGACAGTGACAGGTACTGTGTCAGATGACGATTTGATGGTGCAATATCAATGGGCAGATGTGCTGGTTGTCCCATCGACTTATGAAGGATTTGGCATCGTTTATATGGAAGCGATGCGGTTTGGTGTGCCAGCGATTGGCTCGACGGCCGGGGCGGCAAAAGAGATCATCACCCATCGTCAAAATGGCTTTTTGGTTGATCCGGGTGACATTCACGCCATTAGTGGTCATCTCAAGCAGTTGTATATGGATCGTGGATTGTTGGCGCGGATCAGTGATGCGGCCCGCCGTCGCTACGATCTACACCCGTCATGGACGGCGAGCATGTCGCGCATTCGCACCTTTATGCAGCGCATCGTCGCCACGAAGGGTTTGCCGAATGACGGAAATCGAAGCAAACCAACACGTCCTTTGCCAAAAAGACGCATCAACCAACATTTGTGAACCCTAATCAATTTACTCGCTACCTGTCTGCTAAAAAGACAGTGGATGATCGCGCTCTCAACCAGCATGTATGGGCGCGATTACAGGCTGAGGTCGCCCAGCTCGATGGCGCGATCACAGTGCTAGAGGTGGGCGCAGGTATTGGTACGATGATCGAGCGGGTACTGGCGTGGGAATTGTTTGATCCGGCCGATAATCGGCCGATTCGCTGGATTGCGCTTGATCAGGATGCGCCCAATATCGCAGCATTGCAGGAACGGCTCGGCCGTCAAACGCTGCCTGAGCAATGGCAAATCGAACCGGTGACGGCCGACATTTATCCCTATCTGGCAAGATGCGATGAGCGAGTCGATGTGCTGATCGCCCATGCGTTTCTCGATCTGTTTGATACGGCCGTCCTACTCCCCCCACTGCTGAAAACGATTAAATCAAACGGGCTGTTTTGGTTCACCATCAATTTTGATGGCGTGACCGCTTTTGAACCAGCGATTGACCCGGTGCTAGATACCCACATCGAGCAACAATATCATAGGACGATGGACGGCCGTATCATTGACGGCAAGCTATCGGGCGATAGCCAAACAGGACGGCACCTACTGCCTGCATTACAGGCAATGGGTGCAGATATTTTGGCGGCGGGGAGTTCAGATTGGGTTGTTATGCCCCAAAAAGATGGCGCATACCCCGATGATGAAGCGTGGTTTTTGCACTTTATTATTGATACCGTTGCTTCTGCCCTTGCACAAGATGACGTAATCACACCACAGCAGTTAACATATTGGGCAAATATGCGTCATGCACAAATCGATACGGGCAGTCTGTTTTATATCGCGCACCAATTGGATATGCTCGGCCGTGTTCCACCCGAATTAGCCTTCCTTTCGCAAAAATAGGGTATGATCGTGTTGTGAACGCTTTTGCAACACAATAAACATGACCATAGTACGGTACAAATAGGCTACGCTGTAATGTAATCCGTAACATTTATGATCTAGTCTAATGGTAGTTTAATTGATGGTGATTATTGATAGAGAACTTAGAATTAATGTTTAGTAAATAGAGTGATAATAAAAGAGTTAGGAAGAGAGGCACTTTCGCTTCTGTCTTGCCTATAACACAGGATAACACAAAGAAAGTTGACATTGATGATTGATCAGAATATGGGAAAGTGGAAATGAAGCAGATGTTAGAACAATTAAAATCAGTTTACCCCGGCATGGGAGAAAGCATCCTCATTGTTGATGATAGCGAAGAGATGGTAATGCGTTTGTCAGAAGATATTTTGTCAAAAGCTGGCTATCATGTTACATGGGAATTGGATAGTGAAAGTGCCTTATCAAAAATCGGTGCGGAACAACCGGAATTGGTTTTACTAGACCTAGATATGCCAGGAAAAACAGGGCTAGATGTGTTGCAAGATATGAAAACAGGCGGTTATCGGCCGTTGGTTATCTTAATGACCGGTTCAGGCTCGGAACAAGCGGCGATTGAGGCATTCCGCTTGGGCGCAAATGAGTATTTGTTGAAACCATTTACAACAGAAGAGTTGCTCAAGTCGATTCGTCAGACGTTGGACGCGGCCGCACAGCGAAAGGCGGCCGACCTGATACAGTGGAGCGAAATACGACAACAGCAACAAAATTTTGAGCGATTGCTACACTATAGCAAAGCGATTGTATCTGCACAGACAGTTGATGATATTGTCAAAAACACCCTGTGCGCGGCCGTCCAGGGTTGTCAAGTCGATTATAGTTTTTTGCACCTTGCAGACTCGTTGGTCACGCCCAAAACAACATGGGAACGTCACGCATCTCAGGATCGCACCGTACAAATACAGACAACCAATCCAGCCATTAATTATGTAATGGAAAGAGGTGAAGTGTTGCAACAGTCTGATGCGATTATGGGATTTGACATCGGAATAGAGCAACCGCTTCGTACCCTCCTTGCTGTGCCTGTCTTGACAGCAGATCGCAAAACAGTTGGTGTGGTTGGTATAGGTCAATTTCAAGCGCACCGCATATTCAGTACGATGGACGAGCAATTTTTGGAAGCAATGGGCGAATATGCAGCAATTGTTTTGCAGAATATGTGCTTGATCGAACAGGAAAAATCATTACTGATAGCGGCTTAACAAGCTAAATGTTATCCTGCAACGGTCATTTCTACCGTTGCCCCTTTCGTATCAAGATCAAGTATCCAAGATTGGCATGTCAACCCAGCTTGCCCAAATGATAAACTGGCTGTACGGATCAACGCATCGTGATTGTCTGGACTGAAGATGACAATACCGGGGCCAGAGCCACTGATAGCTACCCCAGCCGCCCCCGCATTGCGAACCGCATGACACGCATACTCTAATCCTGGCACCAACTTAAAACGGTAGGGTTGATGCAATTGATCATTCATCGCCACTGCCAGCATTTCATAGTCACCTGTTTCTAAGGCACGAATAAGCAAAGCGATTCGACTCACATTAAAGACAGCATCTTTGAAGGGAATCATCGACGGTAAAGCGGCACGGGCTTCTTTTGTATTGAGACGATACTGGGGCAAAACGATAGCAACCTTGAATGGTTGCGCGAGGTTAAGCGGGTAGTGTATCGCCTGTCCTTGATGGACGGCCGACACGGTGATACCCCCGAAAATGGCAGGGGTCACATTGTCAGGATGCCCTTCCATTTCGTTGGCAAAATCGAGCAGATCAAGCTGACTCATCGGCGAGCCTGCCAGCACATTGGCAGCCATCATACCGCCGACAATGGCGGTGCTGCTACTGCCCAATCCGCTTTCAACCGGAATCCTATTCTCTATATCTATGCGAATACCGACCGGACGATATCCGACAGCCCGAAAAACACGCTCGGCCGCACAATACACCAAATTGGTTTCATCATTTGGTAACAAACCATCACCATGTCCTCGCACGGTGATTTGATTTTCTCCATCTATTTCTGTTATCGTAAACCGATTGTGAAGAGATACAGCCATCCCTAATGTATCGAAGCCGGGACCAAGATTGGCACTGGTGGCTGGGACAGTAACAGTTGTACGCATGTTTGTCATAAATACCCTAATAATTGCCGAAATACTAAAACGATTTTCACCTTCTGAAAACAATAAAATACGAAGGGGTTTCATTTCTATGTAGCATGACTAAATAATCAATGGATGCTATTCTACGTCATCTGGGCATTTACGCATCTGAATAACTGTATGAAAACAACCCAATTAACTAAATCATTACAAAATCTACCGCCAGTAGCGGCAAAACGGGTAGCGGTGCGCCTTTCCGCCCCGGCCGAACGGGCAGTGCGCCAGGGACATCCCTGGGTCTTTGCCGATTCGATTGCGTCGGTCAGTCATGCTGGCGGCGCGGGAGATGTTGCTATTATCTTCGACAAGAAGCGGCGGTTTATAGCAATGGGACTGTACGATCCTGATTCGCCTATTCGGATCAAGCTGGTGCATAGCGGCCGCCCCACCCCACTCGACAATGCCTTTTGGCAGCGTAAACTGGACGCGGCCGCCATTTATCGCGCCCCTATCGACAGAACACAAACGACCGCCTATCGCTGTCTGCATGGCGAAAACGATGGCTTGCCCGGTCTCATACTCGACCGCTATGACAAGACGCTGGTGCTAAAGCTATACACGGCCGCATGGTTCCCTCATCTTGCTCACCTGCTGCCACTGATCCAAGCACAGCACCAGCCTGAACGGATTGTGCTGCGGCTGGCGCGACGGATCGGCCGGACAGCGTTTGGCTGGCAGGATGGTCTCGTTTTACACGGCAGTGTGCCAACTACCCCGATCATGTTCCACGAAAATGGGTTGCTATTTGAGGCTGATGTGATCCGGGGACAGAAGACGGGTCATTTTCTCGATCAACGGGACAATCGCGGCCGGGTGCGGGGGTTGGCACAGGGCAAATCGGTGCTGGATGTGTTTGCGTGTACGGGGGGATTTTCGCTATATGCGGCCGCTGGGGGAGCGACGGCCGTTCTCAGTATCGACCGTAGCACGTTCGCACTTGACCAAGCACAACGCAATTTTGCCCACAACTATGCCCTCCCCAATGTTGCGGCCTGTCAGCACACGGTACGGGTAGATGATGCGTTTGCCGCGCTCACACAATTGGCCGAACAGCACCAGACATTTGATGTCGTAGTGATCGATCCACCATCGTTTGCCCAAAAGCAGATAGATATTCCGGCCGCCCTGCAAGCGTATAGAAGGCTGGCAAAATTAGGGTTGCAAGTGACTAAAAGTGGGGGCGATCTGGTGTTGGCTTCTTGCTCTAGTCGCGTTTCGGCCGCTCTCTTTCAAGAGACGATAGAGGACGCTATCGGCCGTGCTATCACCATCACAGAAACAACCAGCCACGCGGCCGATCATCCGATCACATTTCCAGAAGGTGCGTATTTGAAAAGCATATTTGGCGTTCGAGGTAAGGACAAATAGCGTGAGGGCAAAAAAAAACGACATTGGCACAAATGTCGTTTAAAGCGGTTTTGATGTATTTGGTTGGTGTTAAGGGGCGACAAAACGATCTCTATTTACATAGATATGCGCGGCAAATCAATAAGCCCCTTTGCCACGTACAACAGCCCAAGGGGTTTTGAGAATGATGTAGATGTCGAGCCAGATCGAGTAATTGCGGATGTATTCGAGGTCTTCGTGCGTGTGCAGGTGCATTGGCTTGTCGGAACGGCCGTTGATCTGCCACCAGCCTGTTAGTCCCTGTGGAACGGTAAAACGGCCGTATTGCCATTCTTGGTAATGATCTTCGACCATCCAGGGCATTTCCGGCCGGGGGCCAACGACACTCATGTCGCCACGCAAGATGTTGAATAGTTGGGGCAGTTCGTCTAGTGAGGTTTTGCGAATGAAGCGGCCGACGCGGGTCACACGGGGATCGTTTTCCTGCTTGTGGATTATATTTCCGGCCGTGTCTGTAGTGTTGACAGCAACTTGTGCCTTTGGTGCATCCTTAACCATCGAGCGGAACTTGTAGATTTTGAAGCGCTTCCCCCCTTCTCCAATGCGCTCCTGCTTGAACAACATTTCCCCTTCGGAATCTAATCGAATAGCGAGTGCAATAAGTGCGATAATGGGTGAAAGGCATACAAGTGCCGTACCAGAAATCACAATGTCCATCATGCGTTTAAGCAGACGTTGGCGGGGTGATAAGGCACTTTTTTGTTCAATTTGGATCGCGCTCATCTATCTCATCCTGATTATGATGCTTTGCAAGCAAGTCATTGATGTGTATGCGATACATACCCACAACCAAGCCAAGCAACATCCACCATAATATACCGGGCTTCGCCCCTAACGCAATCGCGTCGGTCATGCCGTAGATGTGGAAGGAGATGATACAGCAGGTAAATCCGATGGCGTAGGGGAGGAGTTCGGCCGATTCTCGCATCACTTGCCAGCACATTCGGAGTGCAAGCATAATCATGGCGATATAGGCGATCAGTCCAAAGATGCCGAGGTCGAGTTGCACTTGCAGAAATTGATTGTGCGCGTGGGCGATGTCGTAGGTGACAGGTATAGCGATTGGGTAGAGACGATGGACGACCTCGCGGAATGTACCAAGACCTGTGCCAGTGAAAATAAAGTCTCCGGCCGCAATCAATCCCCATTCCCACACTTCCTGTCTGAATTTAATTGTGCCGAGAGAACCAACGGCCGTGTCCACGCTAGGGTCTGTCCATATTTCAGCAAGGCGGCCGGTGATCACGAGCCATAGCAAGAAAGTGAAGGTCAATACGGTGAGGGCGGCCGTTGCCCATCGCATCACGCGCCGAGGTGTGCCTACTGGCATCAAGCAGCTAAACAAAATCATCAGCAAACCAAACCCACCTGCAAAGCCAGCATAGCCGCTACGCGATTGGGTCAGGATAAGCAAACTGGAAACGAGGATAGAGAGGAGGATGACGGCCGATAGTAGCCACCGACGCTGGCGTAAAACGGGGAATAGAGCAGGCAATAAAAAGATGTAGAAAAGAATTGCGCCGCCGATTTGGTTGGTGTGTGTGCCGCCCGTGGGGGCACTCGATAACCAACTAGAAAACGAGGGGATTTGCTGGATGATTGCCTGTAGAAGATCGATTTTTTGACGTGACCAGTCGGCCGTTAATACGCCTACGCTGGTCAAACCTAGCCCCATGAGCAAGAAAAGGATGATGACAATTGACAATGTTTTGCGGTTGTCAATGAAGTAAGAAAGGAAGCGGAGGAGGGCTACACCGAGGAGGAGTCCGGTCGCTTTGGCGAAGGTGAGGTCACGGTCGGCCGAAACGACAATGGCGAGTCCAGCTTGGATACTGAGGATGATTGAGGCGGTGCGGATGGGTGTTGGGGGGAATAGCGGCCGGATTTTCAATACCGCTTGTATGAGCCATATGGTTGCGAATGTGATGGCGGTTATGGTTGTTATCGGCCGGGCAGTCTCTGGAAACAACAAGAACGG
>CALECP010000300.1 GCA_937949915.1 uncultured Anaerolineae bacterium | reverse complement strand
GACACGGCAAACGTGCTACGGGCAACCCGTGCCGGTGTGGCATGGATGGCGGTGGGCTGCATGATGGGTGCGTATGAACTGGCACTCAAATACAGCCAAACACGGATGCAGTTCGGCGGCCCGATTGCCCGTTTCCAGATGACACAAGACAAATTGGCGACGATGCTGGGTAACATTACCGCATCGCAGATGATGTGTTTGCGCTTGTCAGAAATGCAAGATGCTGGCACGATGACAGATGAGCAAGCGTCGTTGGCGAAGATGTTCACGACGGTGCGGATGCGTGAAACAGTGGCCATGGCCCGCGATATGCTGGGCGGCAACGGTATTTTATTGGAGTACGATGTGGCGCGTTTGTTCAGTGATGCAGAAGCGATTTATTCGTATGAAGGCACACGCGAAGTGAATGCGTTGATCGTCGGCCGGGCTGTTTCTGGCTTGAGCGCGTTCGCTTAATCGACACCTGAATTTGATTTTCATCTGGCAGATTCCCCCACCTAGCCCCTCCCGCCGGGAGGGACTGGAAGAGGGAAAGCTCGTGCAACTGCATAAATCGTAAGTATAATGAGCCTGTCTGCCTTTTTGCACCAGACGCACACTTTTACACAAATCAGGTTGATGTGACCCCCCACCGTAGGGACATGGCGTGCCATGTCCCTACAACGGCAAATAGCGCGGCCACGAACCTACATAACGACAAGGACACTCCATGAGTTACGAAATCAAAAAAGTCGGCATTGTCGGCGCAGGCACGATGGGCAGCGGCATCGCGGCGCATCTGGCGAACATCGGTATTCCCTCTGTTTTGCTCGATATTCCAACACCGGGATTGAGCGGCGATGATGACACACGCGCCAACCGCAATAAGCTCGTACAGACGGCGTTTAAGCGCATGTTGAAGGTGAAGCCTGCCAATTTGGGCAGCGCAAGCCGTCAAGATTACATCACCATTGGCAACACGCAGGATGATTTTGACCTGCTGGCAGATTGTGATTGGGTGGTGGAAGTAATCATCGAAAAGCTCGCGCCGAAGCAGCAGTTGATGGAACGGCTCGAAGCGACGTGCAAAGAGACGACGATTATCACGTCGAACACGTCGGGCATTCCGATTGCGGCGATTGCGGACGGCCGATCGGACTCATTTAAGAGCCGCTTTTTGGGAACGCACTTTTTTAATCCGGTGCGCTATTTGCGCTTGCTGGAAATTATTCCCACCCATGACACCGCGCAAGATGTGACTGACTTTATGAGGGCGTTTGGCACGAATGTGTTGGGCAAGGGCGTGGTGCTGGCGAAAGATCGGCCGAACTTTATCGGCAATCGGTTGTTGTCGGTGACAGGCTCGTTTGCGGCCGAACACGCGCTGCAAAACGGCTACTCCGTGGCAGAAGTGGACAATTTGACAGGGCCGTTGATCGGTCGGCCGAAAACCGGCACATTCCGCCTGACAGACGTGATCGGGCTGGACGTGATGCAATATGTAAACGCCAACCTGTACCCGGCTATTCCCGACGATAAATACCGCGACATTTTGCGCGGCGAAAAGTCATCCGCTTTTAATCAATTTTTGATGGAAAACCAATGGCTGGGCAACAAAACGGGGCAAGGCTTTTGGAAAAAAGGCAAAGATGAAACAGGCAAGCGCGTCTTCCTGACGCTTGATCCAGAGACAAAAGAGTATATTTTGCCACCAAAAGTGCGCTTCGACTCTGTCGGCGGCGTTCGCAAAATCGAAGAGACAGGCGCACGAATCAAGGCGCTGTTAGATTATTCAGATCGCGGTGCAGATTATGTGCGCCATGTGCTGTATTACATGTTCCAATATGCGGCGTATACGGCGCAAGATATTTCGTATTCGTTGGCCGACGTAGACAATGCGCTCGTGTGGGGATTTGCCCACGAGATGGGGCCGTTCCAAATTTGGGACGCGCTGGGCGTGGCCGATACGGTGAGCGAGATGGAACGCCTCGGCTATGAAGTGGCTGACTGGGTGAAGACGATGTTGGCTGGCGGCCGAGAGTCGTTTTATGCTGATGATGGCACGGTGTACGACTGGACAACGGAAGCGGCCAAACCGTTGCCGACCGACGTGCTGGTGCTGAAAGCTGATAGCTGTGATCTGGTGGCCAAAATCGGCACGGCGCAGTTGCGTGATATGGGCGACGGCGTGTTGCTATTCGAGAAAACGGGCAAGATGAACACGATTGACCCGGATGTGATCAAGTTCGGCCGACAAGCTCTGATTCGCCTCCAGAAAAACTTTGATGCGATGGTGGTGGGCAATGATGCGGCCGACTTTAGCGTGGGCGCAAACCTGCAAGTGATCGCCATGGCCGCGATGGGTGGTCAATGGAAACAAGTCGAAAAGATCGTGCATGACGGGCAAAAATTGTTCATGGATATGCGCCATTTCGAGAAGCCGATTATCACCGCACCGCAAGGGCGCGTGCTGGGCGGCGGTGTCGAGATGACGATGGGCGGCTGGCAATCAGTCGCCAACCACGAGACATACATGGGCTTGGTTGAAGTGGGCGTGGGGCTTGTTCCCGGCTGGGGTGGCTGCAAAGAGCAGTTGCGCCGTCGCCTGAACCCGGTGATGCAGACAAAAAATGGCGATCCGTTCCCCGTATTGCAAGCGATTTTTGAGCAATTGGCAACCGCGAAGGTGGCTGAGAGCGCACATCAAGCGAAGGAAATGGGGTACTTGTTGCCAGAAGACACGATTATGTTCAACGGTGAGCATCGTTTGCAAAAGGCGAAAGATGTTGCTCTCGGCTTGGTGCAAGCAGGCGCACAACCTCCGGCGTATGAAAAAATATATGCGGCCGGGCGTGATGTGTATTATCTCCTCAAAATGGGCTTGAAAGGGTTCGAGTGGGGCGGCTACGCGACTCCGCACGACATGGTTGTGGGGGATAAGCTGGCGGCCGTGCTGTGCGGCGGCGATTTGAGTGGCGGCCAATGGGTTGACCCATGGTACATCCTCGATTTGGAACGTGAGGCTTTGCTTTGGCTGGCTGGCACGGATGGCACAAAGGCGCGTGTACAACACATGCTGACGACGGGGAAACCGTTGCGGAATTAGAGATACTGTTGCGGCTGTTGCTTGATTTCGATGTTGACTTGCGCTGTATAATGCAAAAAAACAAGTTTAGTCTTTTGCTTCGTTGCGAAAGACACGCGAAAGACACAGAGAGTAGATCATGAGTTTACAAGTTGTGAATGTTGAGACAGTTTGGGATATGTTCATGCGGTTATCGCAAGTAGAACGCAACCAAATTGTGGAACGCTATCAGCAAGAAGATCAAGCAAAGGCCATTCAATCAACGAAGCGGCACAGCTTGCTGGACAACCTAACGGCGGAACAAAGGTTGTTAATGCAAGAGGCACAGGAAGAAATGGAAGCGTTTTGGGCACAATTGCCGTCTGATATGCCCGAAATCACGGATGAGATGATTGAGGAAGTGAAGCATGAACGGCGAACAAGACACCTGATTGATGTTGATGGCGGTGTGCAGTGAAGGTGTTGTTAGACACCAATGTTATCGTTGACCTTTTTCTCCGTAGAGCTTCACACAAAGCTGTATCAACGATTTGGAGTGCGAACAAAGTCAATCTTTTGAATGCCTATATCGTTGCTTCGTCCGTGACGGACATCTTCTATATCATCAACAAATACGGATCAAAAGATGATGCGCGATACACTATTCGGCAATTATTACAACATTGCACCATCCTTGATACGAATCGAGCGATTTTGGTATTGAGCGAGAGTCGAAACGGATATGATTTTGAGGACGATGTACAGATTGCATCGGCGATTATGCACAAGATCGATTTCATCATTACAAGTGACAGAAAGGGGTTTCGGCAGTCGCCTGTATCGGTTACCGCTCCGGCCGATTTTGTGACGAACCATTTATAAACATTTCGTTCTTCCGCCCAGTCGGGAGGACGCTGAGATAAAATTATGATTAGAGAAGCTGTAATTGTGGCCGGTAAAAGAACGGCCGTTGGTAAATCAAAGAAAGGTGTCACCCGTCATGTGCGGTCGGATGATATGGCGGCGACGGTGATTCGGGCGTTGATGGCGGAGACGGGAATTGACCCGAAACTGATCGATGATGTGGTGATTGGTTGTGCCATGCCAGAGGGCGCACAGGGGCTGAATTTCGGCCGCACCATCGCCATGATGGCGGGTCTTCCGGCCGATGTGCCGGGGATGACGGTCAACCGTTTTTGTTCGAGCGGTGTGCAGACAATCGCCCAATCGGCCGAGCGCATTATCGCCAATGGTGCGGATGTGATCATCGCTGGCGGTGCAGAAACGATGAGCCTTGTCCCGATGACTGGCTTCCGCATGAGTCCCAACCCGACGGTGGTCGATACGATGCCGGAAGTGTATATGAACATGGGATTGACGGCCGAGCAAGTGGCCAAAGAGTACGGTGTTTCACGCGCTGATCAAGATGCGTTTGCGGCCGCCAGCCATGAAAAAGCGTGGGCGGCACAGCAAGCGGGCAAGTTCAAGGATGAGATCGTGCCGTTTGAGTTTGAAGAAGTGTCGATGAACGGCAACGGCGTGAAGCGCAAAACGGTGACGTTTGATACAGATGAGCATTTTCGGCCGGGAACGTCGGCCGAGGGTCTTGGCAAGTTGCGCCCTGTTTTCAAGATGGGCGGCAGTGTGACAGCCGGAAATTCGTCCCCTCTCAGTGATGGCGCGGCGGCCGTGATGATCATGGAACGTAGCTTGGCGGAGTCGCTGGGCTTGAAGCCGCTGATGAAATTTGTAGGCTTCAATGTGGGCGGTGTTCGGCCGGAAGTGATGGGCATCGGCCCAGTCGCGGCCGTGCCACGTGTGCTAGATCGCGCCGGATTGTCATTGGATGACATCGACTTGATCGAGCTGAACGAAGCGTTTAGCGCACAATCGCTGGCGGTGATCCGCGAGCTGAACATCAATCCTGACATCGTCAATGTGAACGGTGGCGCGATTGCGCTGGGGCATCCGCTAGGCTGCACGGGCGCGAAGTTGACGGTGCAATTGATGCACGAAATGGCGCGGCGCGGCGGCAAGTATGGCATGGTGACGATGTGCATCGGTGGCGGTATGGGCGCGGCCGGGGTGTTTGAAAATTTACAATAATGTTAAACGGGAATAAAGTTGGAAAGCCGGGAATAAAGTTGGAAAGTGACTAATTAAGTTGGAAAGTGAAATGCCACGTTCGGGAATAAAGTTGGAAAGTGGCACTGACTGACCAAATCGGCCGACTTCCATGTAGGGCAAGCTCTCAGCAAATGACAGCTTGCCCTTTTTGATCACTCATATTTGGCTAATCTGATAAGTTGGTACAAGAATGTTGATAGCGTCCAATGATCCCGTAGTTTAGACATTTTGAAGATCGGCAAGGATATGGAGATGACGATTCGCACTGGCTTTTGATTGGAATCGACAAGAGTGTTTCCAAATTAGTCTCTAAACTGTTGATGATGAGCCATGTTCTGATACAACGATTGTAATGATTTTCGTAAGCCTTCGATTTTCTTGGAATTGATTTCATCACCCAATCACTATTTTTCGGGATATTTAATTGCTCCAATTCGTCATCACTATATTTATCATGTATTTTCTGCGAAATCTGTGCCACAAGACGACGAAGATTACTGTCGGGTAGCGAGTGCATACCATATCCAAGCATACCCATAAGCAAATTTACCCTTTCTATCGTCATTGTTCTCCTTTGAGTAATGTCTCCATTTTGCAATACCCATGTAACATCCTCGGCGTATGCAAGTAGCGTCTTGTGTAGCGTCGAATCCGGATCGATGTACTCAGGTTGTCGATTGTCAGGAATGTGATCATCAGGATGATAAAAACTGCGAGGTAGTATTTTTCTACCGTATGAGTCGTCGGGTATCTTACTTCCATCACCCTTGAACAAAATGTTAGTTGGACTCAAAAAACACTGGTGAACAGCACAAACCTTTACATCTACTACTTGATGCTGACGTATCCAATAGGCTTCTCCGAATTGTTTTCGTTGCTCTTCTGCACAAACAGGACAGAACATGATGTAATCTGGTCGTCCAATAGGTACAGCCTGTGTAGAACTATGCCGATTGACTCTAGTTTTATTGGCTTCAGCCAACCCCATTTCTAACAATACTTTCTCAACTAAATCGACGTGCCAAAACATCACATAGAAAGGTGCAGTTGTATGGTTTCGGATCAACTTATCAACGGTCAAATGCGGGGTGTGAATGAAGTTACTTAACAATATGTCGAGCCGATACGGTAGATCAACATAACTACCAAGACGTCTGCGATTGAAGAGCTTTTGTGGGATTGAATGATGGCTAAACCCCATTCGGGATGCGAGGCGAGAACAAATACTATGAACTGTTTCATCAGGATAAGGAACAGGCAATGTTGGCAGCATAGTTACGG
Source organism: uncultured Anaerolineae bacterium (assembly GCA_937949915.1). Classification (GTDB taxonomy): domain Bacteria; phylum Chloroflexota; class Anaerolineae; order Promineifilales; family Promineifilaceae; genus CALECP01. The sequence continues at coordinate 10,280 of CALECP010000300.1, read as the reverse complement.
GGGCGCGTTCGCCTTCACAATTTCCTTGATGGTATCTAACACAGGGTTAGTTTGGATAGCACGGCTAATACCCGCAGCCTTTATCAGATCACTTTCAGAGAATTTAGATGATCTAGTCTGCAATTGTGCCGCATGGTACTTGATACGTCGAATAGCGAACTGCTCATGGGATTCAGCCTCCGATCTAATTTTGTCGGCCGTCAAGGGCATCTTTTCAAGGTCTCTGCTCTTAAACGCCCTACTGTAACCCAGCCATTCAGCAATGCTTTGATTTGTAATGCGTTTTGGTGGCAGCAAGCTGCCAATCGATTCGATGGCTCTTTCAACTTGTACATTCAATTCTTCATCACGCGCTTGCCAATCAACTTGTTTGGATTTGCCACGATGAGAATCAGGCGTGTTAGATGTCAACCAACGGTAGTCGTGGCGCATAAGCCAAGTAAAAATGCCAGCATGGTCGATCCGCAATTGTGTAGATGGAATGTTTGGATTTTCATGCAGAGTCTTCATCCATTGTTGACGATAATTGGCGATGTTTTCATCAGTGGGAATTGCCCCATAGCGTTTGGCTGGCGATTCGGCCGCACCCGACAGTAACCCAAGTCGCCCAGCATTTGCCGTGATCGCTTCCCGACTTGCTTGCATCTCGCACATAATAGCCTTCACATTACCGTTCAAGTCTGCCCACAAATGAATGAGTTGATTATCCCAAACTTCGCCATACGCCCGAATAATACCGATACGAGTCCGATCACCACTGTCCTTGTCCATTCCAGCGCGAGAGTAGCAGAACCCGCATTCAGGACAGATGAAAGTGCCAAGCGGCCGAAAACGCTTGCTTCGCGTAAATCCAACCGCCACTTTCTTAATGACCTCATCCTCGTAATGTTCACAAACACGATTTAGGCACGGCCATTCTCCTGTCCCAAATGGTTGAAACTCAATTGAGCGGCCGAAAAAGCGATCAACATTATACCCTACGAAGTGAAACATCATCAGGTGATGAATTGGCGATTTAGTCTTGTTGCTTTGTATAAGTTGGGTAAGTTGATTGCGTGAACCAAGCTCAATCTGCCATCCATACTTTGTAAGCTGCTCAATCGAATATCGTTGTAAAAACGCCCCGGTTAATGTCTTAGTATTGAGTGTGCCACCGTATGTTGCATAGCCTTGTTCAGCCATGATGACGAGATACCGTTGCTTCAAGATTTCGGCCGAAAATCGACCTTCCATCAATTGCTTTACACATTGGGCTAAGAATACTTCAAGATTATTTGCAACCGCTTTATCGCCTTCAATTTCGTTTATCAGTGGCAAATCAGCAAAATATGTTTCGGCCGAAATGAACTTGCTGTCAATCCCGACTTCGATTGTTGTTTCGTTGAGACTACAGAGATGGATCGCACACACATCAATTCTGGCTAACTGATGCAACCTGTTCCAATACATTTCGCCAACGTCATGCTGCTCAGACATACATTGTGAACAATACTTCACGAACTTTGATGACACCCCAGTGTTTCCTATGATCGTAACTCCCTGATTACCACCATCACGTATTTGCTCACGTAGCTGATGCCGCCGTTTATTTGTCATGAAAGGGGTGAAAAATGGGAAGGCTGTGTGCTTGTCAATCAAGTCATCTACGCTACATAGCGGCATGTACTGAGCTAAATGATTTAATCCCTGTGGTAGTATGTGCGATAATTTCTTGTGGTTTCGGCCGAAAAGCATCAATTTATAGTGGTAATGTGTTGGTATGTTCATCCGGTCGCAAAATCGCGCACACAGACTATAAATTGTTTCGTTCGGATGTGGATGTGGGAGCATTAACATGACACACCCTCCAACACATCAAATTCAAACGGTGATTTGATGTAACCAGCATTAAGCAGCGTATCGTGGACAGACTCTTCTTTCCGTTTAGCTTCAAACGTCAATGTACCCAACAACCACTCTTTAGGTGGGGTATCACCCTTTTTATATCGTGATTTCTTCGTTTTCGGCCGCGATTTTTTCTTCGCTGATGGTTTAGTTGGTTTAGGTTGCCTTGCAACCTTACCCCTCTCAGATAACAACTTCGCCCGTGCTGAATCAAGTACAGCTTGTTGAACATGAGCATCAAGGTCAATAGGTGTCAGGTCGGCATATCGTGAAAGTGAATGCCAATCGCCTTTTCGCATTGCATCAAGCATTGGTTTCAGTCGAGTAAAACTGTCGTCATACACGGTTTCGATTACGCTCTGGTCAATAATTTCGTGATCGTCTCCTGACAACACAGCCATCGTAATTACCTCCAACTGAACGAGTGCATACAACTTCAGTGCCACGTCTAGTATTCCTTGAGATAGATCATGAAATAGGTCTATGAATTCTGGTGTGAGCTGCGTCGGTTTGCTCGTATATTGATATTCCCACATCGACTCCATAAACATCTCCCACTCGCCATCGTTCTCCATTGGTTTCCACATGAAGTTTCCCTGTCCTGTAGCACGACGAGCCATTGAAAATTTTTTGGCAAACAATGAATCCGCATCTGGTGTACCAGCCATAACAATTGGCACACCAATATCATTGATTAGCTGGATCAAGAAATCCATCATCAATGCTTCACCGCCATTTTTAGCACTGTTAATTCGTTGAACCTCGTCAATTACTAATGCACCAATGCTATGAACATTAGCAAGCGTCCCAATGCCACTGATCATTGCATCAACGGTCGCACGTCCGTATTTGCCATAATCACGTTCATAATCAGTTCCCAGTAGTTGATCTAATTGTTTGAGCAAATTCAGACACAGTTGCTTGCGTAAACCATCGTGAGGGCAATCAACCATCAACCATACAACTTGTATATGGGGGAAGGGCATGTTGTTGTATTCTGAGTGGCAAATGACTTGTGGGTAGCCTAGCTGTAATGTGTGTCGGAGCGATGTTGATTTCCCTGTACCGCTATATCCCGTCAGTGCCATGCCCAATGTTGAGTTTCTCTTGTAAAGCATCGGGTCAATCTTTGAGTTGCTGCCCAAACGCATTACCCGTTCTTTTGCTGTTTTCCAGTAGCCAATTTGTGTTGGATTTCGGTGTATGTAGCCTTCTCGGATAAGCCGGGAAAGGCTTTGCTCAAGCAGTACGTTTTCTGAACGGGGCTGAAAGAAAGGGATCGTTGGTAACAATTTCGTCTGACTGGAAAGCTCTAAAGACAACGCTAGTAAAAAACTCATCTATCACGTGAGGATACTCTGTTTTTAATTGGTCATACTCTGATTTAAGTCCGTGAATAATTTCCCTGATTCGCTTCTGTCCTTTACTAAGCATAAGATATTTCCTCTCTCGCAACAGATCACAGTTATTCCACTAAAGTCTTTAGCTCATTTTGATTTCAAGCCTGTGCTGACGAATAACATGGGCAAAAAACGCGGCCGCCAATTCCTGAATTTGTGCATCAGTCATCTTCTCAGCGTCTGGGTAGTTCGCCCAGATTTCGTTGTAAATCATGGTGTTGACTTGGGATGATGTAGACTCTTTCTCCGTCCAATTATCCATTTTCGCCACCGTTTCACTGATCTTGTCGATTAGCTCTCTAGCGATTTGCTTGATGTCTTCGAGTTGTTTAGGCTTCAAGCCTTTTCGGTCTTTAATCAATAAGTCGTATGCAGCTAGTTGTTCTTCGTTGTCGAAACCTTCCCGCACGAACCTTTGTTCTTCCTCACTCATCGCTTTAATCAGATCAAGCAATGCGTCAAAAGTTTCTTCAATCGTGACACGATCAGTTTCCTTGTTATATGCTTCAATGATTTCCTGATAGCGTTCGAGCAAGTTGATACGAGTTGGCACTTTTTTGACCATCCGCTTCAACTGCTGTTCTACACGACGTTTGAACGCTTGAACTTCTATTGACTTGTGCTTGGTTCGCCCAAATTCTTCACGCAAGCGGTCGAAGTTGATCTTGCTAATGTCATAGATTTTGCCCGATGCTTCGCCAGCTTTTTGCTCAGATTTGGCAATGGTGATCGCCTGATTAACTGATTCGCGGATTTCAACTAAAGCCTCAATAACATCGGTTGAATCGTAATCAGTGGCACGTAGCTTTTTGTAGATTACATCAATTGCACTTTCTTGGTCGTTATATTTGCGCCGCTCTTTGTCATAGCCACTCAATGACTTCCCCGTTTTTTGCATATCACGAGCTAACACCTCAAATTTGGCGCGGATTTCATCGTTCCGTTTTAGTAAGTTGACGGCTTCCAGTGTTGCGCGGCGGCGGTCTTCACCAGTCTCATCTATGAATGTATTAACATCAAATCCAATTTGGCGTAGATAATCAACACAGGCGTTAATGTCGGATGCGAATTGTTTGACCAACTCTTCTTTCGGCCGAAGTGTATCAGCCGTGATAGGTTTGCCACCGTTGCGGTACTGTCCAAATGTTTTCAGTGCTTTTCGCAGACTGGTTAAAATGCCGTTGTAGTCAACGATCAGCCCGTTTGCCTTGCCTTCATACACACGATTGGCACGGGCGATGGCTTGCATCAATGTGTGGCTACGCATTGGTTTGTCGATGTAGAGTGTGGAAAGTGACTCCACATCGAAACCCGTAAGCCACATCGCGCAAACGATTGCCACGCGAAACGGATTTTCGTCGTCTTGAAACTCCTCATCAATGTTTGGGCGACTATTTAGTACATCCCTTACGGCTCTAATTTCATCCTTGAAGCCCCATTTGTCAAAGTAGGCTAATTCATCGGCCGATTTGCTAATCACGACATGGGTTTCAGTTTCTTCCATCCAGCGTAAATGCCGTTTCTGATACACTAAATCTTGCTCGTCACCCGCCCTTTTTACATTACGCTTTTGTTGCTTAATTTGTTTAGCCCAAGCTGCATCAATCAGCTTTTTCATGCGAATACAGGTTAGACGGTCTAGGCAGACAAGCATTGCTTTGCCCGTTTCCCAGCGTTGTGTGTAATGCGCTACGAAATCGTTGGCTATCGTTTCAAGACGATCATCTGATGTCAAGACAAGATAATTTGAACCGAGAATTTTACGGAGGCGCACCTCCGTTTCTTCGTCCATTGCCTGATCATCAATGATTTCCGCGACTTCGATATTGAGATCGGTTGTGCTGTTACCAGTATCAACAAGGTGTTGAGCCACGATCTTCATCTCTTGGCCGCGATTATCGTAGTACAACGGAACGGTTGCACCGTCTTCAACTGCGCGTTGGAAATCGTAAGTTGATACATAGTCGCCAAAAACTTCTTTTGTCAGTGCATTCTCTGGATCATCTCCAATGAGTGGTGTACCCGTGAAGCCCATGTAGGACGCATTGGGCAGAGCGTAGCGCATATTCCGTGCAAACAAGCCGTAATTGGTGCGGTGTGCTTCGTCGGAGAACACGATGATGTTGTTAGATTCGGAGTAAATTTCGGGCGTATCATCAGGATTGTTGAATTTTTCGATGAGACTAAACGCATAGCGCGGATTGCCCTGCATCAATGTTTTCAGATTGCGGCCGCTCGTCGCTCGTGCTTTTTCCTTTTCACCCACTTCACCTACACCGACAAATGTACGATAGATTTGCTTATCGAGATTTTCACGATCTGTGAGAACCAAGAAGGTGAAATTGCCGTTAAGTTTGCGGTGAATTTTCCGAGCAAGGAAAACCATTGAATACGACTTGCCGCTTCCTTGCGTATGCCAGAAGACACCGAGTTTTCCGGCGCGTACATTTCGATCCGTAACCGCCTCAAATGCGCGGTTTACACCAAGATATTGATGATTTCGGGCAAGGATTTTGCGGATTTCAACTGCCACGCCCTCGCCATCCGTATCTTCTTGTTTCTGGGCAGGCTTACTTCTGTCAAAGAGAATGAAGTTTTCGATGATGTCAAGGAAATTTGCTTTGTTGCACATTCCCTTTAGCAATGTGAAGAAGTCGAGGTCGCCATCGTCATCTTCGTCCAGACGCTTCCATTGGTTGAAGTATTGATACGGGCTAGTGATTGTTCCAACACGCCCCTCCATGCCATTCCCCAACATGACAATGCCGTTGAAATGAAAAAGGTGAGGTGCATTATCACGGTAGCGGTAAAAATTATTGTTATGCGCTTGTTTCAGGCTTAGATGGCTACGCTTCAACTCTAGGAATAGGAGGGGTATGCCATTGACGAATCCCATGATGTCCGTGCGAATCCGGCCGTTTGCACCCGCATCCACCCACAATTCCCGCACAACCATGAAATGATTGTTGTCAGGGTTATTAAAGTCAATGACACGCAAGGTATAACTATTATCAGGATTGTCTGGTGTGGGAGCTTCCACTTTGATGCCGTCTCGAATCAACTTGTATTTGGCCTCGTTGATGTCGGCAAGCGAAAGAGAACTGCTGATTCGCAAGAACTGCTTGAGTGCATCGGCGTAAACAGGGTCGGGCAAGCCCGGGTTCAAAGACCGAATTGCCTGTTCCAAATAGCGAACAAGGACAACTTCCTCGTTTGACTTGCGCCCCAATGTACCATCTGTGCCAAATGTCTCCTCATCCCATCCCATCACATTCTCGTCCCAATTGAGAACATCGACAAAATAGGCCGCAGTTTCCTCTTGAATTGTATCTTCGCTATCCTTACTCATATCTCCAATCTCCCACTCATTAGTCGAGGTAACAGTTGATCTCGTGCATTCTGTAAATGCAAATTTTGATAAATTAGGTTCTTAATTTGTTTATCGACAGGGACTGAACGCCGCTCAAACTCTTGTATCAACTCAAGGTTTGGTGTGAGCATACGGAAATCAAGCAACTGTTTTTTGGTAACAGAGGTGAAAATCGCCCCACCGCCAATCATGTCTTCTTTGAAAAAATTGCTCTGTAGTTGATAGTATTGGAACGACTGTGCTTCGTGCTTATTTCGCATGGCGGCGAGTCCACGCCCGATGATCACCTGCTCATTGGTGAGGTTTATTCGCCCAACTGGAGCGCGAACACTAAACAAGATGTCATTTGATTGAGCGAGTCGGTTCGGTTTAGTGCAGTACGTTTGATGTTTTACATACCGTCCTCCGAAATCTTTCACCCCTTGATGAAATGGAAGCCCCATACCGTCGAAATTATAAAACTCTGACTTTGGACTTTGCCCCATTATTACATTGCATAGCTCATGTATCGGCAGTTTCTGCCAACCGTCAGGTACACCCTCGGCCGAAACCGCCACACTCTCATGCCCCGGAAAGCGCAAATGCACAAACCACTCTCGATACAACAAGTGAATTGATTCCTCAAGCAACGCGATTTGCCGTTCATTGTTAGCAATCAAATCATCATATGCGCTCAACACTTCCACAATTTTGCGTTGATAACCTAACGATGGCGTGGGGATTTCAATGGATAGCAGCTTTTTCTGGCTGAGATTATCTTGTGCTGCCCCCTGTGCTATTTGCTTAAACCTTGCTTGCATCAAGTCAAAGAAATACTTGATAAACCGAACATCGCACTTTTGCTCATCTGCTATGAATCCAATCACACTGTCAGGAAAACAGGCTTCGTAAGAGAGGATAGCGGTGTCTGCGATATTTGCTGCTATCGTGATGCAAAGTGTGTTTGTAGGCCACAATTTGCTCTGGGCTAATCCTGCCTCACTATATGTTTGGGTATGGTTAGTGATATACAGACCCGCATGTTTAATATCACCTGTCTGAATGAATGGATAGTTCCCGCCATACAAATGTGGTGCGTTTCGTGGTCTATTTCGAGAGCGACCACGCGAAACCTGCCCTAATTCATCTAATCGACAAGTGTTCCAGTTCACGCAATCAACTCCTGATAATTGTCGAGGATAGTCTGATGAAGTTCTTGTGCTTGTTTACCCAACACCATCAATTCTTCATGGATTGTCTCCATGCGATCTTCAAACATATCATCATCGTCCATTTGATTTGGTACAACGCCTACATATCGCCCCGGTGATAAACTATCATCTTTTGCCGTAATCTCATCCCGCGCAACCACTTTGCACAGACCAAGTACATCTGTGTATTCCGCATCAGGAAAACGAGATTGCAACCACTCAACTTGTCGATGCCAATACAGCGTTTGTTTCAGGGCATCTGTTGCTTCATCACGCTGCTGCTCAACTCCTTTTCTAGCTCGGCGCATCTGGGTTGTATGCCACGCATCTGTTTTGCCGATTCCCAACTCTTTTGTCGCCACACCCATCAACTTAATCAATTCACGCACCAATTGACCAAGTTCACGCTGACACTCCTTGATTTCGCTGACAAACGGCTCAAAAGCAGCGTGTCGTTCCTTCTGTTCAGCATTATCTTTTGGTCGGTTGTCAACGAATGATTGACGCTCATTTGCAAGGGTTGTTAGCAGGGTATTTCGCGTGTCTTTCCAAGCGTCATAATCGTGTTTCCATGTGGCTAATTCGGCCGAAACCCTTGCAATCGCCTGTAACGCTAACTCGTCATCTTCACCATTTTCCAGCTTGGTGTCATCGTGTGTTTTTAACTCGACCAACGCCTCACCAAATGTGTCATAAATTTTCGTCATCGGCTCATCAAGCGATTTAAGCACACCCGATAGCGTGTCAACTTGCTCGTACAGCGAATCCAAGTAGCCGCCTACCAACTGCACATAGCGGTCATTCTCGCCTCGATAGAGCCAAACAATGGCGGTGATATTGGCTAACTGTTCATCGCTGAAATCGTTGATTTTGCGCGTGACAACACGAAAGATAGAACGCGCATCAATCATCAGCGTTTTGTCGCGGCGTTCAATCGGCTTGCCCTTGTCATAAAACCACAACATGCACGGCAGCGTCCGTGTGAAGAAAAAATTCGTGCCAATGGCGATCATTACATCGACGGCATTGGTCGCAATGATCTCCTTGCGAATTTCACGTTCACCATGCCCTGCATCGGAAGCCGAACTCGCCATGACAAAACCAGCACGCCCGGTATCGTTCAGATAGCTGTAAAAATACTGCGCCCACAGATAGTTTCCGTTGCTTACTTTTTCAGTCTTAGCACTGATACCGGGTATCTTCTTTTTGGTGAAGAGTCGGCCGTCTCCCTTCACTTTGTCTGGGTCAATGCCATCTGTATTGAATGGGGGATTTGCCATCACAAAGCTGCACTTGCCAGCTAATTGATGGCGGTCAACATAGTACGTGTTACCTTGTGCAATTTTGCCCTCTAGCCCATGCACAGCGAGGTTCATCCGCGCCAAATTGACCGTAGAATCGGACTTTTCTTGTCCATAGAACGTCACGGCATGATCTGGACTATCGCCCTGTTTACGGATGAAATAACCTGTCTGAACCGACATGCCACCACTGCCACAAGCAGGGTCGAACACAATACCGCTATCTGGCTCAATGACATTCACAATCAAACGCACAAGTGACGGTGGCGTGAAAAACTGTCCATCATCAGAGGCTGATTCACCTGACATTGAAAACTTGGTTAGGAAGTATTCGTAAATGCGGCCGAAAACGTCCCCCTCTGCCTCTTTGAGCGCATCCCGATTGAATATCCGCAATAGCTCGACCAACACATCATTTTCAAATTTGGTGTAGCCGTTCGGCAATGCGCCTTTAAGCATCGGTGTCTGATCTTCGATCAATTCCATCGCATGGTTAATCGCTTCACCCATACTAAGTTGACGGCCGTGTTCGTCTTCAAATTGCTTTGTTTCAACCAGATATTCGTAACGGGATTGCTCCGGTAGATAAATGGCAGATGCGGCTGTGAAATCTTCGGGGCGAAGCGGCCGAGTAACGCCGTTGCGTTGTGGTAAACCCGCTACAATTCCATCACGCACACGGTTAAATCGGGTCGTAGCCTGCCGCAAAAAGATGATACCCAGTACAGGCACAGCGTACTCATTTGCATTGAGTTTACTGTTGGTACGGAGAAAGTCGGCCGACTCGAAAAGATCGCTTTGAAGTTTGGAAATGTTATTAGTCATTGATGTCACGATGAATTTGCGCTGATGGAATAAAGTATGGAACAGTGGAATAAAGTGTGGAACAAGTTACATGTCCCAGAGATGAATTTGTTCAGATTGCTCAAATTCAGGAAAATATGTCGAGTTTGTTCCATGCTTTATTCCACAAAATCAGTTTCATTTTGGCGGCCGTTTCTTCATTTTGTTCCACACTTTATTCCCGTTCTACAGAATTGTGCAGCACAGTCGGCTGCTTGAGGGAGCGGCCGACTCGACAAAGGCACTTAATGCCCATAGTTTATGCGGAAACGTTGATCAATCCAAACCAATC
>CALECP010000299.1 GCA_937949915.1 uncultured Anaerolineae bacterium | reverse complement strand
GCTGGGTATCGGCGTTTGGGTCACGATGACGGCCGTCGTGCTGGGTACTGGCGTTTGCGTCACGATGACGGCCGTCGTACTCGGTATCGGTGTTACATAGATCGTTGCTGTTGGCGTGATTGTCGGTGTCGTCGTCGTTGGGGGTACGATGACGGCCGTTGTTGTTGCCGTCGGCGTTTGTATCACGATGACGGCCGTTGCACTGGGTATGGGGGTACTGGTTGCTGTGGGGGTAGCGGTTGGAATGGCGGTTGGCACAGTGGTTAGCTCAACCATAATGTCTCCTGCATCGAAAAAGCCGACTAATGCTTCTTCATCTCCTTGTTTGTAGAGCAATTCCAGCACGAATCCATCATCCAATACGGCCGCGATATTAACTTCAGGCGTAATGCGTAATGTCAGTGTGCCACCGGCCGGAATCATCGTTGACCCAAAACCGTACACATTCTCGTTGATCCGAATAATGTAATTGGCTAGATCAGTCTGAAATGGATCAAGGTTACGGACGATCATCGTTTGTTCAACAGGTTCAAAGGTGACATCATCCAATACAACGTTGACGCTATCCAAAATAATGCCGAGTGTGTTCGTCTGGGCATTCAGCACGGCCGTCGTCGCCCCCACACCGATGATCAATAGCCAAAAATAGATATAGATATTGATCGGTGTCCGGTGTTTTATCAACATTTTTTTCCTAACTAACTAACTGCTGCTGCTTGCAAATATCTTATAATGGCGTGGCAAAAACATCATCGACCGCCACAGAAAATTGATCTAATAAACGAGATGTTGCAATCTCGCCTGAGCCAAATACACCATGTACGGTATACCATTTCTCCCCTAATGTCAGCACCATGATTTCTTGGGTGCGCGGATCGACGATCCAGTATTCGGGAATGCCAGCTAAAGCATATTCACGCCGCTTTTTGTCTGTGTCGCGGCCGGGGTCGTCTGGGCTAACTACTTCCACCACTAAATCGACTTTCTCAAACCATTGTTGTGTACTCTGCTTGATATGATTATTTGATACAAACAACACATCTGGCTCACGCACTTTGCCATCCCACAACTTGACTTTGGTTGGCGAGAAAAACACTTCACCCAATTGATGCTGGGTGACAAACATATACAACAAATGGAACAGTACTCGTGTGATTCTTTGGTGGCGTAAGGAAGGCATAGGCAATATCTCGATTGAGCTATTAGAAAATTCGATCAATTGATTGGTACGCGCATCTAGTTCTAAGTAGTCATCCAGCGACCAATGGTTTTGGGGTGGGAACAATGTGGCGATTTCCCAGACAGGTTCAGTTGTGGCTATTTCGCGTAACATAGTTGCATTGTACATGATTTTACACGCTTTCAATCGCCTCATTTGCCCGAATACGGCCGCTATCAGTCAAAAACAGCACGTCGCCCCGTCGCTTGAGTAAATTTTCGCGCTGCGCCAAATGCACCACCCGCTCTGTAAAATCGTGTGTCCACTGCATGTGTTCCTGGCAATGTTCCACGTTTGCCTCATCCGTATACACCGGTTCATGCTCATGGTTTTGTAGATGAATGACGAGGGCGGTTTGGGCAAACTCCCACTTTTGGTTGCGCCGTCGTGCGCTTTGGCTGACGATGCCTTGCTGGGGGGCGAATAGAAAGACCAGCCCAAATGCCGCACCCAAAACAGCGACGATTGTGCCACTGGTCGAGGTGTCTAGCGGGATTGAGAGCCAGTAGCCAGCAATTGAACAAACCACCCCGATCAGCACACTGAGTATGATCATCCAGATCAAGCGATCTGTGAGTAGGTAGGCGGTCACGGCCGGAGCGATGATCAACGCCACCACCAAAATAGCTCCTACCACATTAAATGCGCCCACGGCCGTAACCGACACGAGCGACATCAATCCATAATGCACCAGCACCGGCGAAATGCCGAGCGAAGCGGCCAGCCCCGGATCAAACGTTGTTAGCTTCAACTGTTTGTAAAAGATGAGCAGAAAGAGAAAGTTGATCACCAAAATAGCAAGCATGATCCATAGCGACCGTGTACCAACCCCGAAGCCGAGATTGCCCTCTAGCACTACGTCTGTATCCAAGTGGACGTTTTCGAGCGCGGGGAGAGACGAGATCATAATGACGGCAAGGCTAAAGAGCGCGGGAAAGGTTAGCCCAATCGCGGCATCTTGGTTGAGTCGGCCGGTATTGGACAGCAGTTCGACCAATGTGACGGTGAGCAGACCGATCAATGCCGCACCGATCACAAGCAAGGGGCTATCGAGCGGCCGTTCAAACCCCGGCACAAAGTTGATGACCACCAGAAACGCCAGCACAATGCCCAAGAGAGCGGTATGGCTGATTGCGTCACTGAGCATTGCCGTCCGGCGCAGCACCAAAAAGACACCGGGCAAGACACACGCGGCCGCCACTACGCTCGCCAGCAGCATAATTTGTAAGTCAGAATTCATTGCAGCACCCCCGCCAACGCCGCTTGCGTCGATTCTGTTTCGGTCAACAGCGCATCGGCCGCTAGGCTGCCTGCTTCCGTCAGTCGCCACAACCCATTTTCATCAAATGCCAACCCTTCGTCGCGCAAATAGTCGAGTGTATGCTGAATGCCCCTTTGCCCCATCGCCATCATCCGCAGCGTTTCCACTGGATGCCCTCGCGCATCATCATGTTTCAATGCCAGCACGTACAGGCTTTCCAACACTAAATTGCGCTGTAAGCGGCGGCGGTTGCGTTGCTGCCGTCCCCAATCCCACACCAGACCACGCTGGGGGGCAAAGAGCAATGAAAGCACCGCTATCAACGTGATCAGTAGTACGATGACCGGCCCGGTGGGCAGATCAACGTTGGTGGTAATAATCGCGCCGCCCACGCCACTGATCGCGCCGAAAAGCGCGGCCGTCACCACCATTACAGAGAGCTTGTCTGTCCATTGCCGTGCGGCCGCGGCCGGGGCCACCACCATTGCGCTCATCAGCACCACCCCCACCGCTTCTAGCCCGATCACGATGGCGATCACCAGCAATGTGGTCAACACAATATCGAGCGTGCGCGTAGGAAAACCGATGCTGGCAGCAAAATCACGGTCAAAACTGACCAGCTTAAACTCTTTCCAAAACACCAGCATCCCGATAATTGCAATCGTGCCGATCACGCCCATCACGATCACATCTTTTTGTACCAGCGCGGCCGCTTGCCCAAACAAAAACGTGTCTAGCCCTGCCTGATTTTTGTATCCATTGTTCTGTACGAAAGTGAGCAACATCAAGCCCACACCAAAAAAGACAGACATGCCCAGCCCAATCGCGCCGTCCTCTTTGATGCGCGTATTTTGCACAATGGCGAGGATGATGATCGTACTGAGCCACCCCGCGATCAGTGCGCCTACCATCAGGACAATCGGCCCTTTGCTATCGATCACGAGCGCGGGAAAGAGACGGCCGAACAGGCGCGTCCCTATCCCATTTTCGCTAAACAGCATAAACGCCACCACCACACCGGGCAACGCCGCATGAGAGATCGCATCCCCCAGCAAGCTCTGCCGCCGCAGCAACGCAAAACAACCGAGCGCACCACTGACGATGCCCAAAATAGCTGTGCCAAGCGCGATATTGCGGAGTGTGTAATCAGTGAATAGTTCCATATTTTGATATTGACCGTTATGCTACAATGTATCTGATGAACATTGTCCGCATAATTTGGTTGCCTCAAATCGTTGATAAACTTGATTGGAAGCACAATGTGATGCACTATGAAGTTGAACAGTTGTTTACCAACAAGCCTCAATTTCGTTTCCTAGAGAAAGGGCGTGTTGACGGACAAAACGTCTATGCTGCACTCGGACGAACTGACGATGGTCGTTATCTCATCGCCATCTTTATTCGCAAACCAGAATCGGCCGCGCTTGTCATCAGTGCGCGAGATATGGATAAGAAAGAACGTAAATTATATGGAAAATCATAATAACCTTTTGCCCGACGATATGACCATCGTAGAAGCGTCCGCATTCTGGGACGAGCATAGTTTTGCTGACTATGAGTCGCGCTTGGTTGAATTGATCTATCAGCCCGATGGACAAACACAACTCGCCATCTCGACAACATTGCTTCCCAAGCTACAAAAGTATGCGGCCGAGACAGGCGTTTCAATGGAAACATTGGTAAACCTCTGGATTCAAGAAAAGCTGACAGCGCATACAGTTTAATCAGCCCCAACGGCCGCCACGCCCACCGCTTCATTCATCGTATATGAGTAGATAAATGGTCAATCGACTCATATCAATTTAGGGGGTTTTGGACATCCAAAAAGGAAAATTGCGTGAAATCAGTGACATTGACAGTGTACAGACCTGAAATGTTATGGTCTTTGAGTGTTGCAACAAGTGCAATATCAAACACTTTTTTGCGACTTGTCACATCATCAAGCAATGTCAGAAAAGTCTGCAACTGAGTCGATTTTTGGTTCAGGATAGTGATGCCCGTATTCACATAGCGAAGAGCGATCTTTCGCGCATGTGCCAGTGTCAAATGATTTTCTAGCCGACTCCATGTAATTGTATTGATAAATTCAACCAATACCTGTGCGGGAATACAGATATTGTGCTTTTGTTGCATTGCATCAGCTACAAATGCTCTTGCTTGTGTATGGAATTGTGAGCCTGTGTTATGTGCGTATACGAGTAAATTTGTATCAATTGCGTACATCACAATCCTCTATGCAAATACATTTCATCACGGTCTATATGAACGTCTTCACCCAAATTGAATGTCTCAATGTAAAACGGTTCACGTTCAGGTACGACAGGCTTGCTTTCCGCGATCTCATCTTTGACAGACTGAAGGAGTAACTCGATCATTTTGATGCGATCTGCAAGAGGCTTGTATTGAAATTGTTGAAATGTTTCTTGAACAGTCATCATTATTTCCTTAGCGTGATATAAAGTTGCTTTTCTTTATACCGCACCATACCCGATGTGTAAATATCTAGCATTTTTTAGACACGCCTAATCAGTCCCCACGGCCGCCACGCCCACCGTTTCATTCGTCGTAGACGTACTATCCAAAAAGCCGATCCGGCCGCCATACGTCTTACGCAGATTCTCGGCCGTGAATATCTCATCCACCCGGCCGCTTGCGATTTTTCGTACATTGAGCAGCAACGCCCAATCAAAATACTCCGGCACTGTCTGTAGATCATGGTGGACGGCTATCACCGTCTTTCCGGCCGCTCGTAGCTCCTGCAAAATAGCGATGATTGCCCGTTCTGTCGTCGCATCCACCCCCTGAAACGGCTCATCCATAAAATAGAGATCGGCATCCTGCACCAACGCACGAGCGAGAAAAACACGCTGCTGCTGCCCGCCCGAAAGCTGGCTGATCTGGCGGGGCGCAAACTTCTCCATCCCTACCTTCTCCAGCGCACTGTACGCCATATCGCGCTCCCGCTGCCCCGGCCGTTGTAGTAGTCCCAACATGCCATACCGCCCCATCATCACCACATCCAGCACACTCGTCGGGAAATCCCAATCGACGCTGCCTCGCTGCGGTACATAACCGACCCTATCGCGTTGTTGTTTATACGGTTTGCCAAAAATATGGGCATGTCCGGCCGCCGGTTTGATCAATTCCATGATCGTCTTCAGTAGCGTCGTCTTGCCAGCCCCATTCGGGCCAACAATCGCCATCAAAACCCCGGCCGGAACATCGAGATCAATGTCCCACAACACCGGTTTTTCACGATAAGCCACCGTCAGGTCACGTACTTGTAATGCAGGTATGTTCATAATTAATGTGTCAGTAGTTCAGTGAATCAGTATGTCAGTTTTCAATGACTGGCCTGCCAGCCCTTCTTCGCTGACTAGCTGATGGGCTGACTAGCTGAAATGCTACTTCTTCAAAGCATCTGTAATCGTCTGTGCATTGTAACGCAACATGCCCAAATACGTCGCCCCATCACTGCCTTCCTCACCCAATGCGTCTGACAGCAACTCGCCACCAATCACCACATTAAAGCCGCGATCCTGCACGGCCGCTTGTACCGCCTCCACCGCATCCTTCGACACCGAACTCTCCACAAAGATCGCCGGAATCTCACGTTCTACAATAAAGTCAGCCAACGTAATCACATCATTCGCACTCGCCTTCGACTCTGTGCTGATCCCTTGCAGCCCCTTCACATCCAGCCCATACGTCCGCGCCAGATAGCCAAACGCATCATGTGCCGTGATGATCACCCGTTTGTCGGCCGGAATCGAATCATACAGAGCCGTCAACTCATCATGTGTCGCTTCGATTTCAGCCAAATACGCGGCCGCATTACGCTCATACAGATCAGCATTGTCCGGGTCGGCCGTCACCAGCGTATCGCGCACCTGCGTCACCACATCCCGCCACAAAAGCGGATCATTCCAAACGTGTGGATCATAATCATAGCCTTCCCAGCCCAACAACTGCTCTGCATCCAAATTGTCGCCGACTGCCACCACGGCCGCCTTCTCCCCCGTCTCTGCTAACTGATCCAGCACCTCGCCCATGCCAGCCTCTAAAAACAAACCATTGTAAAAAATCACATCGGCCGCATCCAACGCCCGTCGCGCCTTCTGAGTCGGCTTGTACGCATGAGGATCGATCCCCGGCCCCAGCAAACCAGTCAGCACCACAGCATCCCCGGCGATATTGGAAACGGTATCATGCAACTGTCCAGTTGTTGCCACCACATTCAGCTTATCGCTCTCCGTCGCCGTTTCGCCACCACACCCCACCAACAACAGCAAGGCTACACAAGAAAAGAAAACCAATCGCAACGCTCTCATAGTAAAACAAACTCCCGCAAATTATTTAGGCACACCTAAATTAGGCGCACCTAAATAATACGCACCTCCTCTATTTTCGTCAAGTACTCTCCTTTTTTTACCGACGCTGGCACGATCAATGATTTATGTCTACCATACGCGCCGATGAGCGCAATGACCGAAACCACCCGCCTAGACCGCCGACTGCCGCATGTGATTGCGGTGATTATATTTTTCACCACCTATTTTCCGCGTCAGCTCGATTTGGTGTCGATTACAACGGTGTGGCATCAACGCGCCTGGATATTTATGAACGCGCTGGCAACAGGCGATCTGGCCGCCACGTACCAGACACCGCACCCCGGTGTGCTGACGATGTGGTTGGCTGGCGTTGCGCGGTGGCTGGCGGTACAGCGCGATCCCGCTTTTAATGATGCCAATTTAGCCGACCAGATGACGGTGGAAATGATTCCGCTCAATTTGGTGGTGGCTGC
Organism: uncultured Anaerolineae bacterium; assembly: GCA_937949915.1. Lineage (GTDB taxonomy): Bacteria > Chloroflexota > Anaerolineae > Promineifilales > Promineifilaceae > CALECP01. Next base: position 3,346 of record CALECP010000299.1, on the reverse strand, counting down.
GTCGCTGGTGATGGCGTTTTATCTGCTCGGCCGCTTGTTTGACTATCACGTGGCAACGGTCGCTATTTTGTTGATGGCACTCGACCCCCTGCACATCGCCGTGAGCAAAACCCTGCACGGCGACGGCCACATGAGTACGCTGGCGATGGTGTCTGCCCTACTGCTGCTGTGCTATTTGCGAAATGATAAACGGCGATATTTGCTTGGCTCGGCCGTCTCGGCCGGACTCGCCATCGTCACCAAAACCCCGGCCCTGTTTCTCATCCCCTACATGCTGCTTGCGCTGGGGGTGGGCGGGGTAGACCGCCATGCAGACGGCTGGCGCGACTGGCTGCGGCCGACCATTTGGCTACGCGCCTTGCGTCATATCGCCGTCCCGGCCGTGCTGTGGCTGGCGGTGATGGCCTTCACCTATTTCGCCGTCTGGCCGTCGATGTGGATCGATCCATTCGGCACATTCTACCGCTCGATTGAAGGCACATTTTTCTATCGTGGCACCCCGCACGAAAACCCGCTCTACTTCCTCGGTGAAGTCACTGACAACGACCCCGGCTTGCTGTTTTACGCGCTCACCATTCCATTGACCAGCACCATGATCACACTAGCAGGATTTGCGCTGGGCTGCGTTTTTCTACTGTTCGGCCGCCAAACCCGCGCCCAACAATTGTCACTCTGGTTGATCATCGCTTTCTTTGTTTTCTTCACGATGCAGATGACGCTGGGCGAGAAAAAATTTATTCGCTACGATCTCCCGGCCGTGCAATTTTATATCATCACGGCCGGATTTGGATGGGTCGCTTTCGCCCGGATCGTCGCGCAAAATCGCCGTTTTATCTGGATGGTGTCGATTTTGCTCGTCGCCCTGCAAGCCCTCATCGTCCTGCCCCGCCATCCATACTACGGTACGCATTACAACCGCCTCTTCGGTTCGCCCCAGCAAATTTTGGAGAGTGGCATCGTACCGGGACAAGAAGAAGGCGAAGGGTTAAAAGAGGCGGCCGATTGGCTCAATAATTTACCCGGTGCGGTACAGCTTGTGGTGGGAGCGCAAAATTATGAAGGGTTTTATCGTTATTTCAACGGCAAAGTAGTGCCATTGAGCGACGATCAACCGGACTATATCGTCGTCACACGTAATTGGATTATTCGGGGAATGCGTGACTATAGCTGGGGCGAGACGTGGCAAAAGTACCAAGATCGCACACCAAAGCACACCGTTTCGTTTGATGGTGTGCCATACGTGTGGATTTATAAAACGGGCGAATTGGTAACGGCCGACCAGATTACACACCCGGTCAACGCGCAATTTGGCGAAGCGATCACACTGCTGGGCTACGATTTGCAACCGTCGGCCGATACGCTTGATCTCACCCTGTTTTGGGAAGCTGCGGCCGCGCCCAGCAGCGATCTCACTATCTTTATGCACCTTTTGGACGGCGTGGGTAATTTGATCGTGCAGCGCGACAGTCAACCAGAATCAGGACGTTATCCTACCTACCTGTGGAGTGCGGCCGAGCGCATTACCGACCCGCAACCGATCACGCTTCCGGCCGATTTGCCACCCGGCACATACACGCTCGTACTGGGTGCATACACACTCGCCACCGGCGAACGCGAACCGCTCACCCTTGCCGACGGCAGCACCCCGGCCGAGCGCATGATGACCTTGACCACCATTACTATTCCATAGGGATGTTTTTTTTAGCACAAAAGCATCCCTGTGAATCATGAATGAGCTTACGCTTTTTTCAAGTAATACGACAAACTAACCATTGCTGTTGTCAATAACATAATAACGAGAAGGCTGGTTGAATAACGGCCGTTTGCAGAATGTGTCATCGTGACGCTGCTGGGATCAACGGGGATGATGCCGTCCTCGCCTTCCACAACTGTGCTGCCGTCAATGGTTGCGGTTGCGGCCGGGGTTTCTGTTGGCAGATCAACAACGGGTGAGTCAACTGTTGGTTCGGCCGTCGGCGTACTCGTCGCATCAGGCAAGGGGGTATTCGATGATTCTGGTACAGGCGTATTGGTTTCGGTTGGCACAATCGGTGTGTTTGTCGGTTCGGCCGTCGGTGTACTCGTCGCGTTTGGTCGTGGCGTATTGGTCGCTGGTGACAATATAGGTGTTGATGTACTTGTCACCTGTGACAGTATGGGCGTACTTGTCGCGTTCGGTAATGGCGTAGTAGTCGCTGATGATGACAAGATCGGCGTTGGCGAACTATTTGCCTGTGACAGTATAGGCGTGCTGGTCGCATTGGGTAGAGGTGTGTTGGATGGTGTAATCGTCGGTGTATCTGTAGGAATAGGTGTGTGCGTTGCGGTAGGTGTATTGGTCTCTGTTGGTTCTGGCGTATTCGTTGAATTAGGCAGAGGTGTGTTTGAGGGTGTGACCGTCGGTGTATCGGTCGGGATAGGCGTGTTGGTTGGCGTATTCGTGGGGATCGGTGTGTTGGTTGCTGTGGGCGTGTTTGTCGGTTCGGCCGTAGGTGTATTCGTTGAATTAGGTAGACGTGTGTTTGAGGGTATGACCGTCGGTGTATCGGTCGGGGTAGGCGTGTTGGTTGGCGTATTTGTGGGAATCGGTGTGTTGGTTTCGGTGGGCGTATTGGTCTCTGTTGGTTCTGGCGTATTTGTTGAATTAGGTGGTGGCGTGTTGGATGGAGTGACCGTCGGTGTATCTGTGGGAATAGGCGTACTTGTCGGTGTCGATGTAGGCGTGTGGGTTGGTGTTTGTGTGGGCGTACTTGTCGGTGTCGATGTAGGTGTGTTGGTTGGTGTTTGCGTTGGTGTACTCGTCGGTGTGGCTGTAGGCGTATTCGTAGGTGTTGGGGTTGGTGTGCCGCGCAAAATCGTCAAATCTTGGGTTGTCCCATCACACACATTCGGTTCACCAAATGTGCTGGTTATTTTTTCATCGTCGTAATCAGTGTCTGCATTGATGCTGGCTGAAGGTGGCACACATAGCACCATGATTTCAGACGGGCTAACATTTCCGTTTGCCCATGTTTCCGTCTCGCCCATTCCGGTCGGAGAGACGATGTTGCCATTCGCATCCCGAATCACCACACGAAAATCGAAGTTGTTGACATTGAAGTTGGTGTTGGAATCGGCCGTCAACAATGTCGAAGTCGTCGCATTAGATGCTTGGATATTAAATGACCATGCCCAATCATCAACTGGATCATACGTGCTTGTATCCTCCGCATGATCTTCCGAAATGGTGAACAGCGTTCCCGCCTTCATGTTCGCTAGAAATGGATCATTGGAGAATGTAAACTTATCCGTCATCTTCAGCTTGTCCGAATCCCGATTGCGATCCCACAGCTCGACAGACCAGCCC
>CALECP010000298.1 GCA_937949915.1 uncultured Anaerolineae bacterium | reverse complement strand
ACGCATCTGTGCTTTTTATCACAAACGGATTATAACAAACGAGATCATGCGCGGCAACGAATGTAGCCGCGAGATTTTGTTTGGTTTGTTGTGTGTTGGAGATGTGAAAATTCAAGAAAAATGGTGGGTACTGAGGGACTCGAACCCCCGACCCCTTCGGTGTAAACGAAGTGCTCTAACCAACTGAGCTAAGTACCCATATGTCGCACCATTATATACAGTGCAGGTGCAGTTGCAAGCCCTATTTTGATTTTTGTGAAAATGGCCGTTAATAACGTCAGTTCTTTTTCTTCATCTTGTCCATGACAGAGCGGAGATGTTCGGAAGTGGCATTGCGGTCTGTCTGGCTATCGCGTCCCATTTGCTGGAGAGCCGCGAACTGTTTGTTGCTCTGCTTCCGCATCGTGTTCATGTGGCTGAGCATCTGGTTGGTAAATTCATCTTGGGCTGCTTGCATCCCGTGTAGCGCATTGGCAGTTGCATCATCTCGCACCGATTCACGATAGAGCAGGTCAACCAGGGCTTGTGTAATCGCCAGGATATTATGGGTTGCACCTTCGTTTGATTGGGTATGCTCAATGGTGACGCGCTCTAGCAGTTGAATATGTTCGCTCTTTACGGCTAGCTCTTGTGTCAGTATCTCATTCTTTTGCTGCAATGCAGCCACGGCCGCTTCCAATGCTTGCATTCGTGTATCTAGTTCACGACTCTTTGAGCCAAAAAGAATGTCGGTTAACTGATCGAGACGATCAGCTTCTATTTGTTGAGAATTAGCACCTATTTGATTCGACATATTTATATTCCTTGTATCCTGCCTGTTTCCAAGCAGTATAACACAATTGAGTGCGCTCTTTACATATAATAGTACTATTAGCACTGATTAGTACGGAGGGACTATAGCATGTTAGGTGAATCGTTAGAAAGCGGCTGATTTTGTGTTAATGAGATTGTTTCGCGGCGCAATCTATAGAGAAATTCGGCCGATTTCACCCCTTTTTCCAGCAGATATTGAATATAGTAGTGCATCACCATTTCTAGCTCGCGGTGCAGATCGTCGCGCAATTGCAGATGGGCGACGGTATCCCATGCGCGTGTCTGCAAAAAGCGTAGCACTTTGACAGCCCCGGCCGAAACTTGACGCGCACGGATGGCGGGAGAAAGATGGGCGGCCGCGATCAAGCCGCCTTCCTCTGGGCTGATGTATTGATCCGCTTGCTCAATCGGCTCGCCACTGACGACGCAATAAAAAAGCTGAGGCTGATACCCGACCAAACTGAGCAAGCGCAACTCGAAATAGCGTGCCACCAAGCGCACATTGTCGCTGGTATCGAGACGGCCGAGCGTATCTCGCAACAACTCATAGATCGCAACTTGTCGCTCCTCTTCCGGGGTGAAGCTATCGAGCAATTCGACCACATACGCCGCATACGTGGCACGTACCAAATCGGCCGAAAGCACACGATGCGGCTCGATCAACTCAACTTGGGTCACGATGTCAAGATTGCGTCCCTTCGCCAGCATAAACTGACTCCGCATAAACAGTTCGACATGCCCCGTTTTGCGACTTTGCGGCTTACGCGCTCCTTTTGCTATCGCCCGTAGTTTGCCATAGTCGCGTGTGAGCAATGTCAACAAGCGATCTGCTTCGCCAAAATCGGAGCGGCGGATGATGATCGCCTCGGTGCGGTAGCTGCGTTCGCGTTTCATAATCTAAATCTAATCGCTGTCAACTAAGATGTGCTGGGTCAAAACTATCTGGCAACAATTTGTGCAGTGTTGTGTGACGGGTGTTGCCCATCTCGTCAGCCATATAGACCGGGATGTTCGCTGCAAACTCGTTTAGCACCTGCCGACATGCCCCGCACGGTGAGCCGCCGTTGCGGGTGACGACAGCCACGGCCGTCAGTTCCCGGCAGCCATCGGCCACCATTTGAAAAACAGCGTTGCGCTCGGCGCAAATCGCCAGCCCGTAGGAGACGTTTTCGATATTGCAGCCGCTATAAATTTTGCCGTTTATGCCCAAGACGGCCGCGCCCACATGATATTGAGAGTAAGGTGCGTATGCTTGCGCTTGGGCTAAATGAGCGGCCGCGACCAATTCAGATGCGTCAGTTAGGTTGGTTCCCATGTTGTTTCCTCTTGGGGCAAAACGTGCGTGAATGGCGCGACCTCCATATCGTCGGGCAGCATTACATATTCCAGCACCGATTGCACCACTTTGCACCGATCACCGATCACCGACGAGCGCACAATCGTATTCGGCCCGATCACACAATCCTCGCCAATCGTCGTATCGCCCAGCAAATAAGTGCCGGGCCAAATCACTGTATCCCGCCCAATGGTAATCCCTTGATCGATATAGGTTTGTTCGGGGTCGATGATAGTCACGCCCGCGTCATGCGCTTTGCGGACAGCCCGTTTGCGAAAGGCGTGTTCGACGGCGACCAATTCGGCGCGTGTGCCAGCCCCCAGACATTCGTCCGCATCTTCGGTGACAATCGCATCGACCAAACGTTTTTGTTTGACGGCGAACTCTACCATATCAGTCAAATAGTATTCGTGTCCGCTCCGCGCTTTGCGGAGGGGCAAATCGTGGATGTTGCTCCACAGAAAGTCGGCATCGAAACAGTAAACGCCTGCGTTGAGTTCGCGGATAGCAAGCAGTTCAGTCACGTTGTCGCGCTGTTTCGCTTCAGCCACCTCGCAAATCTCGGTCACGTTGCCCCAGGGGGAGCGCACGATCCGGCCGAAGGTGCTTTCTGGCTCGCCCATGACCGACATCATGACGATAGCGGCTTTCGAGCGGCGTTGTTTGTCGATGAGGGTGCGAATGGTGTCAGCTTGGAGCAATGGCATGTCGGCATAGGTGACAACCACTTGATCGACTTTTCCTTTGAGCTGGCTTTCTGCCATCATGGTCGCGTGGCCTGTTCCCAGCCGCTCTTGTTGGATGACGTAAATCCCTTTGTCGCCTAATGTTTCTTGTACACCCGTTTCGCCGGGGCCGATGACGAAAATGGGGGTTTCGGCCGATGCGCCGACGGCCGCTTCATAAAGATGCCGCACCATTGGCTTGCCGCCGACTTCGTGCAATATCTTTTGCCGTTTCGAGTTCATGCGCGTCCCTTTTCCGGCCGCGAGGATAATAATCGCTGTTTTCATATCTATTCTATACTCTATTTCATTGGTCAGATAAATAAAAAGACCGAGGCAATTATACCTCGGTCTTTTCTAGCTGCGGTGATAGGGATCGAACCTATGAATGGCGGATTCAAAGTCCGCTGCCTTACCACTTGGCGACACCGCAACAACGGATGAGAATCGTAACATATTGATAAAGTGTGTGCAATTTTTATTTGTGGGAATTTGTTGATTTATAGCAAAATGCAGACTGTCGGCCGCTATTATGCAAATTGAGTTGTCACTGATGCCGCTCTCTAGGATAATCGGGTGGCTTTAGGTGCAGATAGTGATGTCTGACCTCATCTCCCTTTGGGGGCGTAGGCTACCAATTTGAAAAGAAAATAGACCTTACGCAGTTTATATGTATTGTAGGGACACGATGCCTCGCGTCCCTACAGGTCGGTCTTGCGTAAGCCAAAATCAGTTTGTCAGAAAGGTCGGTGCGTGTGACACATGTGCTTGACTGCTAGATGGCGATAGGAGCTTGTTATGTCAGAAATTATTATGGTACACGGCCGTGAAGTCCTAGATTCGCGTGGCAACCCAACAGTTGAAGTGGAAGTATTGCTAGAAGACGGCGCGGCCGGGCGGGCGATTGTGCCGTCTGGTGCATCGACTGGTCAGCATGAAGCGTGGGAAAAGCGCGATGGTGACAAAGGTCGCTATTTGGGCAAAGGCGTGTTGCAGGCAGTCGAAGCGGTGAACACTGAGTTGGCTGGCGAAGTGATCGGCATGGATGCGACGATGCAGGTCGAAATCGACAAGCTGATGATCGACTTGGACGGCACGGGTAACAAAGAGCGTTTGGGTGCAAATGCGATCTTGGGTGTGTCTATGGCGACGGCAAAGGCGGCCGCCAATAGTGTCGGTCTTCCTTTGTATGCGTATCTGGGCGGGCCGTATGCCCATGTGCTACCTGTGCCGATGATGAACATTATGAACGGTGGCAAACACGCGGCCGGGGCGACTGACCTGCAAGAGTTTATGGTGATGCCGGTAGGTGCACCCACTTTTTCCGAGGCGTTGCGCTGGGGCGCGGAGATTTATCACAACCTCAAGAAGGTGCTGTCAACGAAAGGGTATCGTACCTTGACGGGTGATGAGGGTGGTTTTGCGCCACAGGTTTCTGCCAATACAGAAGCGTTTGATTTGATTTTGGAAGCGATTGAGAAGGCTGGCTACAAACCGGGCGAAGAGATCATGCTGGCGATGGACGCGGCCGCTTCTGAAATCTATGAAGATGGTATGTACCATTTGAAGACGGAAGGCAAAGTGCTGACCGGCATGGAAATGGCTGAATTGCTGGCTGATTGGTCGAAAAAGTACCCGATCATCTCGATTGAAGATGGCCTGGACGAGAACGATTGGGAAGCGTGGACGCATTTGACGAGCCTGGTGGGCGACAAGGTGCAGATCGTGGGTGATGATTTGCTTGTGACCAATGTTGATTTTATCCAGAAAGGGTTTGATTTGAAGGCGGCCAATAGTTTGCTGTGCAAGGTCAATCAGATCGGGTCGCTGACTGAGGCGATGAGCGCGGTGAGCATGGTGCAGCGACGTGGCTGGACGGCCGTGGTGTCTCATCGTTCTGGCGAGACGGAAGATGCGACTATTGCTGATTTGGCGGTGGCGTTTAATGCGGGTCAGATCAAAACGGGTGCGCCTGCGCGGTCAGATCGTGTGGCGAAGTACAACCAACTTTTGCGGATCGAGGAAAGTTTGGGCGATGCGGCCGTTTATCCGGGCTTGAAGGCGTTTACGAACCTTAATTTGTAGAAACGGGTTGATTTTACCGTCGAGGCGCGGAGATTTTTAGAGTCGGGTCGAGAGAATTTTATGGGTATGCGATGTGTCGTGTACTTATGAGATTTTCTTGGCTCTTTTTTTTGCATCGGTTTTACCGCAAAGGCGCGGAGTTTGATTAGGTTACGGGATACAATGATGGGCATGATGAAACGAGGACGCTGGTTCGATTGGTTGCTGCCATTATTGTTGGGTTTGCCGTTGACGATGCCGTTGTGGCGGTGGGGGCAGGTGGCGTGTACGCATGATGGGCATTTGCATTATCATCGGGTGGCGGCACTGAAATATATGTGGGAGCAGGGGCTGTTTTTTAGTCGCTGGATGCCGGATTTGGCGTTTGGTTATGGGTATCCGTTTTTTTTGTATCGTGAACCGTTGCCGCTGTATTCGGTTTTGTTGCCGCATGTGGCGGGGTTGTCGCTCCCGGCCGCGAGTAATTTGTTTTATGCTGTTTGCCTTTTGATGGGCGGATTGGGGATGTTTTTGTGGGTGCGAGATGTGTTCGGATTGTGGTCGGGGTTGGTGAGTAGCATGGCGTACATGGCTGCGCCATACGTGTTGATCGATGCGTTGATCCGAGGCAATTCGCCGGAGTCGCTGGGGCTGGCGGTGATGCCGTGGGTGCTGTGGCTGGCGCGTCGCTTTTTGCTGTACCGGACGCGGGGCGCGTTTTTGGGGGCGTTGCTGGGGCTGATGGTGTTGGGGCTGAGTCATAACATTTCAGTGCTGTTGTTTGCGCCGACGCTGCTGGTGTATTTACTGGGTCTGGGGTGGCTGGCGCGAATGAATTGGCGGGTGGTGGTCGGCCGGACGGTGTTGTTGCTGGTGCTGGGGTTTGGGTTGACGGTTTGGTATACGGGGGCGGCCGTGCTGGAGCTGGATGAGGTGACGATTACGCAATCGACGACGACGCGCAATAATGATTTTCATTTTAATTATGCGACGCTGGATGAGATTTTTAGTAAAGTGCAACCGGAAGATCGGCTGGCTATTAATCGGCCGTTGCCGATCCGGATCGGGTGGGTGCCGGTGGGGCTGGCTGTGCTGGGGTTGCTGTCTGTGTTTTGGCAACGGGGGCGTGAGCGACGGGGGCATGTGGTGCTGATGGGGGTGGCGGCCGGGCTGTTTATGCTGATGACGCTGGAGGTGACGAACCCATTGTGGGAGGCGTTGCCGTTGATCGATTTTGTGCAGTTTCCGTGGCGGTTTGTGGGGCGGATGGCGTTGCCGGTGGCTTTGTTGGCGGGGGTTTTGTTTGCTGATCGGGGCGTTGATCAACCGCAGAGACGCAGAGGTCTTCCTTCGGAAGAAGCGCGGAGTTTTTTGGGTGGCTTCATCCTTCATCCTTCAT
>CALECP010000297.1 GCA_937949915.1 uncultured Anaerolineae bacterium | reverse complement strand
AATTTAATCCAGATGCTTGGATTCATGTTGATATAGCCCAAAAGAGTCGGCTCAAAACACTAATACCCAGTATGAGCATTTCACAGTTATCTGAATTGCCAGACCTAATATGGGATGATATGAAAGATGTGATTATGAATCATGTTCATGAACAGAAACAGGAGGCGATTCAGAAATTTGCTGGTTCAAGTAACTATACTAAAGCTCGTCTTTATGGGGATAAGCTTGTCGAATACGCACGATTTATCAAATACTCAGAACTGAAAAAGTTGCTACTAGAACAGATACCTCAAAACAACAAACATGAAAATAATCAGTTTAGTCCTAAATACAATCAAATTCTTGGTGCTGGTAACAGTATGGATAGGGTCTTTTCAGACATCTATGAAGAAACTCGTAACTCGCAAGAGCTGCGAGAAGTTTGGAGTGAGTTCTGGAAAATAGTGATTTACGAGAATACAGACGATGATGACGATAGTGAGTATCCGCATTTTATGCGTCAGCAAAACAAAAAATATGCAAGGCTACGACAAATTTTAATCGAAGATCAGATTATTTTTGACACATTAATAGAATCAAGTGATGCAGATGGTTAACCAACCCGTTTCTAGTCGTTGTTGGCGAATTAAATTGAGAGCCATTTTCACGAAATAAACACCTTGATTTCAGGTAAATTTTCAAGAAAAACTGCTCCTTTATGATTTCGCCAACAGCAACTTTCAACGGGTTTTTCCACCCGCAGCCCCGTGTTTCAACACGGGGAAACCGGAAAAAGCGGCAAACGATAATCGGAGAACGAAACATGCCATTCAAAGAAGTAAACAACCGCCCAGCCTTCGTCGAGATGGAACACGACACGCTGGCGTTCTGGAAAGAGAGCGACGCATTCAACGAATTGCGCCGCCTACGCGCTGAGACGGAAGCCACGCACGGCATCTGGAGCTTTATCGACGGGCCGATCACGGCGAACAACCCGATGGGCGTACACCACGCTTGGGGGCGCACGTACAAAGATTTGTACAACCGCTACCATGCGATGCTGGGCAAAAATTTGCGCTGGCAACAAGGGTTCGATTGTCAGGGACTGTGGGTCGAAGTCAACGTCGAGAAAGAGATGGGCTTTGCCACCAAGCGGGACATCGAAAAGCACGGGCTGGCTGAATTTATCAAGCTGTGCAAGATGCGGGTGCTCAAGTATTCGGCACGGCAGACAGAGCAGAGCGTCCGGCTCGGCTACTGGATGGATTGGAACGACACCGATTTGCTGGCGCAATTCCATGACATGATGGCGGAGGATGATCAGCAGCAAACGGCCGTTGAGTGGACCGACTTCGCGGGTGAGAAACACCACGTTTCTGGCACGGTGGAGCAAATCGTGGGGCAGCTTGGAATGCCGCAGATGGGTGGCAGTTATTACACGTTTAGCAACGAGAATAATTACCAGATTTGGGCGTTTTTGAAACAGTGCTATGAGAAAGGCTGGCTGTATAAAGGGCGCGACGTGATGCCGTGGTGTGCGCGGTGTGGCACGGGCATTAGCCAGCACGAGATCGTGACAGACGGCTATAAAGAGATCACGCATGAATCTGTTTTTGTGCGCTTTCCGTTGGTCGGCCGAACCAAAGAAGCCCTGCTCGTCTGGACAACAACACCGTGGACGCTCAGTAGCAACGTCGCGGCCGCTGTGGGTGAAGAACTGGATTATGTGAAAGTGATTGCGCCCGATGGCTGGACATACTACTTGGCTGAAGGCGCGATGAAAAACACGCTAACCGGCAAATTGAGCGAATATGAAGTGGTTGAAAAGCTGACCGGAGCCGACATGCTGGGCTGGGAATATCGGGCGGCGTTTGACGACATGCCGATTGTGCAGGCTGCATTTGCGGAAGCTGATTATGTGCATCGTGTGATCGCTTGGAAGATGGTGGGCGCGGAAGAAGGAACGGGGATTGTACATATCGCGCCCGGTTGCGGTGCAGAGGATTTTGGTCTGAGCAAAGAGCATAATTTGCCGGTAGTCGCGCCGTTGGACGATAGCGGCATCTTCCTTGAAGGATACGATTGGCAGACGGGGCTTTCTGTGTTTGACGTGAAGGATCGCGTGTTCGACGTGCTGCGCGAACAGGATATGTACTACCGCAAACAGAAGTATCCGCATCGTTATCCGCATTGCTGGCGGTGTGGCGAAGAGCTGATTTATCGGTTGGTGGACGAGTGGTTTATCAACATGGGTGAGCTGTATGACAAGCCGCGTGAAGAAGTAACGGCCGAAGAGAAAGCGGCCTCGTTCCGCTATCAAATCATGGATTCGGTCGATCAAGCGAATTGGTATCCATCGTTTGGGCAAGATCGCGAGCTTGATTGGCTGCGGAACATGCACGACTGGATGATCAGCAAAAAGCGGTTCTGGGGGCTGGCGTTGCCGATTTATGAATTTGAAGATGGCTCGTTTTATGTGGTCGGTTCGCTCGATGAATTGCAGTCACTGGCGGCCGAAGGTTGGGAGACATTTGAAGGGCATACACCCCATCGGCCGTACATCGACGCAGTTAAAATCAAACACCCTGACACAGGCTTGATCGGCACACGCATCACCGACGTGGGCAACCCGTGGCTCGACGCGGGGATTGTGGCGATGAGTACGTTGCGCCAATCGTCTGACCCCGATTACTGGGAAAAATGGTATCCGGCCGATTGGATCAGCGAAAGTTTCCCCGGTCAATTCCGTAATTGGTTCTATAGCTTGCTGGCACAATCGACACTGATGGGGCGGCAGTTTGGCGAGATTACCGGCCCGTTCAAAAATTTGTTCGGTTATGGCACGTTGTATGCGGAAGACGGCCGAGAAATGCACAAATCATGGGGCAACGCCATCTGGTTTGACGACGGCGTGGAGAAGATGGGCGCGGACACGATGCGCTGGCTGTACGCCGGGAGCAAGCCGGAAAAGAGTTTGCGCTTTGGGTACGGCGTGGGGGACGAAGTGCGTCGTCGCTTCCTCATTCCGCTCTGGAATGTGTACAGTTTCTTTGTCACGTATGCCAATTTGGATGGCTGGCGGCCGGATGTAACCAGCACATTCACGTCGGACAATGCGGGGAACGAGCAGCTTGATAAGTGGATTGTGGAGCGCATGAAAGAGACGACGGTAGCGATGCGGCATAGTTTGGATGTGTATGATGCACAGACGGCGACGCAAGCGGCCGAAGCGTTCCTTGACGACCTCTCAAATTGGTATGTGCGCCGCAGTCGGCCGCGTTTTTGGCGGGGCGAAATGGATGCCGACAAGCAAGCGGCTTACGAAACGCTCTACTTTGTGCTGATGCAATTTATCAAGCTGATCGCGCCCCTTGTACCGTTTGTAACGGAGACGATGTACCAAAATTTGGCGTTTGGCACAGATGGCAGCGGTTCGGCCGGGGAAGCACTAAGCGAAGCCCTGCTGCCGCAAAGCGTTCATCACAATCTGTATCCGAGCTACGATGCAGACACGCTTGATCATGGTTTGCTCGCAAAAATGCGCTTGGCGATCACCACGGCTAGTCTCGGCCGGGCAGCACGAAGCGGCGCGGACATCAAGCTGCGGCAGCCATTGGCAACAGCGCGGATCAATGTGGGATCGCAAGCGGAGCGGCAGACATTGATCGAGTTGACGGACGTGTTGACGGCCGAATTGAACGTGAAAGCGATTGAAGTGGTCAGCGATGTGGGCGACTTGGTGAGCTACAAAATTTTGCCCAATAACCGGGTGCTGGGCCCGCGCTTGGGTAAGCAGTTCGGGGCGTTCCGGGCGGCGTTGGGGCAGTTGGATGCGGCCGAAGTGGCGACGACATTGCAGACAGAGGGCGAGATCGTGATTGCGGTCAACGGTGAAGATGTGCGATTGTCGGCCGATGATCTCCTGATCCAAACGGAAGCAAAAGGCAACGA
>CALECP010000296.1 GCA_937949915.1 uncultured Anaerolineae bacterium | reverse complement strand
GGCAACTGTTTATTTCGTATATCCCAATATATTCTGAACAATCGAAAATTTTTCGCGCTCAACTCAAATAATTGCTCAGTATATGACAGCCTCAATTACTATCTTCTACACTTCTACAAAAAAAGCGTCATATTTATAATACTGAAAACTCTGGAAAAGTCTGAGATAGTCAAAAAACCTCTGATATGAGACTATTTCTCGCATCAGTATCGCAAAAATATGTACTTGAGAGCATATATCGTTCCGATTAGCACATGACTAAACTTGCGTTCGTGCAAAATTTTGACCGATTTTCAAACACTTCAGTCAATTTATCTATGTGTCTCGGTACAAATTCTACTAAAAACACCCATATTTCGAGCAATTTGTAGGGTGAGAAGCCTATACCACTGTCAAGTTAGAGTTTTCAGTAGAATAAACAAAGAAGAAAAACAATATATATTGGATTTAGATATGGAATACTTTCGATTACACAAGCGTTAACTTAGGTAAGTAACTTAAATCAAGAGCTATTTATTGAAATGTATTGAAAACGGCCGCAAAGTAAGCCCACCCTCTAGCCGTACATCATGGCATCGAACACAATATTCATGATCCGGCCGGAACACGACCCCTAAACCGAATCAATATCGATCACCTCATCGGTGCGCGTATCCCGGTGCAGCCGCACCCACCGCCGACACCCATACGCATGAAACCATGCCTCATACTTTACGCCCTCTGTATTGTTGTACATAAAGGCGCGGTCAAGGTCTATCGCTTCATCATCGGTGATCGTGTCTGGTACAGACAAAATCTCGCCATAATGAAATTCGCTGAGCGGCCGTTTGCCGCAAGTGGGACAGTTGATACTGATCATAATGTTTGTTTATCACCGTTAACCTGTTTCAACAGGTTTTTTTCAGGGCAGGTGCGGGATTCATCCCGTACCGAATCCCCGCCAACAATTTAATGCGTCCCGGCCGAACCCCGATCCGCCATCGTGCGATCCCGCTTGAAGCGATCTAGCGAAAACGGCGCGATCAAATCAGGCGTTTCATCCGTCGCAATCAGAGCCGCCATCGACTCGCCACTCGCCGGAATCGCCTTGAACCCCCACGTCCCCCAACCGCTCGTAATATAGAAGCCATCTATCTCCGTTTTCGACATAATTGGCGAATAATCGGCACTCATATCACACACGCCCCCCCACTGCCGATTGATGCGAAGATCGCGCAAAAACGGGAACATCGTCATCGCCCGAAAGCTGCACGTCTGCAAAAAATGATAACCAGAACGGTACGAATAGCTCGGCTGCTTGTCGATCTCTGCGCCCAGCAAAATCTCGCCCCGCGCCGTCTGCGAAATGTAGAAATAGAGGCTCGTAGACGAAATGATCGGGCCAAACGATTGGGCGTAATGGTTGGTCACATACGCCTGCAAGGGATGGGTGCGAATCGGTAGCCGTAGCCCCGCCATATCGCCGATGCTGGTAACGTGACCGCCCACCGCACACAGCACTTTATTGGCGTACATTTTGCCGTGATTGGTCACGACTCCCTTGATCTGGTTGTTCTCGATGATGAGGTCTTGCACTTCGGTGCGCTGGTGAATGTGTGCGCCGCGCTTCATTGCGCCCTCGGCCAGCGCCCAATTGACGCGATCATGCCGTGCGGTAGACCCGGCCGGATGATAGCTGCCACCCAGCACAGGCCACTGACCCGACCCCGTGATGTCGATTTGGGGGCAAATTTCCTTGATCTCGCTCGGCGTGACATAGCTTGTCTCTGCACCGAGCGCGGTGTTCAGTTCAGCCCGCGCTTTCTCTTGGCGCACGTGTGCCTCGCTGTGCGCCAGCCACACCAGCCCCTTTTGCTTGTGCATGATCCAGCGATCTGTCTCTTCCTCTAATTGGAAGTACAAATCGACACTGCGCTTGTAAAAACGCACCGATTCGGGGATGCCGTAATTGGCGCGGATCACGGTGGTGTTCCGGCCGGAGTTGCCCCCGCCGATATATTTGCGCTCCAGCACTGCCACGTCAGTAATGCCGTGCCGGGTCGCCAAAAAATAGGCGGCCGCCAGCCCATGCCCACCGCCACCGATGATGATCACATCATACGTTTTCTTCGGCTCTTGCCATTTGAAATCAACTTTTGCTTCAACAAATTCGTTCATATTTCACTCGCATGATTACAAAAATTCGACATCTTATAACGATGAATAGAATTAGGAGCTTTTTGCAATTTCTGATGCTCTGTCTTTGTTCTCTCGGAACTCTGTCCAGAACAGTTTCCAACTCTCTAAATCATGGTTATCAGTGGGGTCTACCTTTGGTGAACATGAGTTGTAATACGCAATAACTTCATCCGCAAATCCCACGATAGCATCTGCCCAAGCACTTAGTTCTACTGTACGTGACTGATTTTTATAGACAATAGTAACCATGCTCTCGTTATGTATTATTTGTGGGTTTATACCGCCTACACAGCCGAGAATGAGCAAACCGAAATCGCTATAATCATCATCTTTAATCACAGTAAAGCCACAGCAAGGAATCAAATAGTTATTTTCTGCTACGCTGTTTGTCTCTGAATGATTATGAAACACTGTTCTCAGTAGAAAAAGTGCGGCCGCGCTAACCGTCCATGTTTGATCCGCGTCTGAGATAACGAGATTATCAACGACAAATTTAATACGACCATGAGCGCATTGGTCAGAGGTATCATCAGGCTCTTGGTTAATCCAATGAGGGTCTATTAGTTTAAGCTCAATCATAAACCTGATCCATGAGATAAGTTTGTATTGAACTCAGTGACATAGGGCGATGGAATCAACAGCAAGGCGCGATCCGTTTCCAGCCATAGTTTGGCGGGGATGTCGGCGATTGCACCCTGGGCGAAAGCGGGGCGCACGGCCGGAAGTTGCCATTCGCAGTGATGCAGCAGAATGTGAGCCAGTTCGGCCGTCTCCAACCACACGCCCGACCAGCTATTTTCGGCCACCACAATCGCGTGTGCATCATCAACGGCGATGTCGGCCGCTGGCAGCACCATCACCTCATCAGGCGCAGTGCGTAACACAATCGAATCGGCCGCAACAGCAAGCATATCGAGCGCGGCCGGAATGGCGACAATGCGCGTAATAGCAAATCGGTTAAGCTCTAGCACGGTTGCCCTCCTTATCATAAAACGGCACATCGGTGCGCGTCGCTGGACGGCCGTTAATGGTGAAATCAGTCGGCAACGCGCCATCAACCAACTTGGCCCAGCCCAACATGACCGCCTTGCCCAGCACCCGCGAATACGCCGTCGATGTGACATAGCCAGCGATGTCGTCGCCATGCAAAATGACCGCGCCTTCGCCCGGTGCGTCGCCGTCCGTCTCCATCGTCAGCCCGATCAATTGGCGGTCGAGCGGGATTTTGTTGGTGCGCTTCACGGCGCGTTGACCGAGGAAGTACGGCTTCTCTAATTTGACCGCCCACTCGTGGTGAACACGGCGCGGGGTCGAGTCGTAGTCGGTGTCTTGCCCCACGATGATATGCCCTTTGTCGAGCCGCAGATTGCTTTGCGCTTCGATGCCAAATGGCTTGATGCCGAGGTCGCGCCCCAAGAGCATCAGTTCACGCCACAGGTGGGCTGACTGGTCGGCCGGATGGTGCAATTCATACCCGATTTCGCCCGTAAAACTAAGCCGATAAACGCGACAATTGACACTGGCAACCGTCCCTTCACGATGGCGCATAAAGCGTAATGGCTGCTCAAAACCAGCCCGTGCCAGCAAGTCGGTGGCGAAGGGGCCAGACACACTGATCGCGCCCAGCGTTTGCGTGATGTTCATCAAGCGCACGTCAAGCTGCCACGTATCGAACCAGTCACGCAGCCACCGCTCAAAGCCATTTACGCCAGAGCTAGATGTACTCAAAATGTAATGTGTGGGCGACACACAACTGATCAAGCCGTCGTCCATGATGTAACCCGCTTCATTGAGCATGAGAACGTAGCGCGATCTGCCCGGCCGGAGTGTTGCCACTTTGGTCGGGTAAACGCGCTCTAGGGCTTCCGTTGCGTCTGCCCCGGTCACGATCAATTTGCCCAATGTGCTGACATCGCCAATACCGACCGCTTCGCGCACCGCCCAGTATTCGGCCGCCACATCGCCATAATTCCACGGCCGCCACCAGCCAGAAATACGCTCCATTTGTGCGCCTAGCTGACGGTGTTCTGCATCGAGTGCGGTGCGTGGGGTGGAGAAGTGATACGCTCCGGCCGCGATTTCGCCAATTGTTTGTTGCCGCGCTAACGGCCGCGCAGTAAACGGCGGTTGCAGCTTTTTGCCGCGATCTTGCAAGAAGGCGCGAATGTGTGGCAAGCAGGCAACGCCCTGGCATGGGCCTGTGCCTGCCAGCGTCGCCCGTTTCACCAGTTCCATTTCGTGGAAACCCCGATCCCAAACCGCTTGCATATCATCAACGGTGACGCTGGAGCAGGGGCAGAGTGTTCCCGTTTTGGGGCAGGGCGGAATGTCGCTTTTCCGCGCCGCCTCACCGACGACGCGCACGTTCCAATCGCGCCCCATGCGATAGAGGCGGTTGCGCGGAATCAAGCCCAAGCCGAGCGCAACAGTATCGCATTCATGGCGCACTTCTACGCCATTTTCCAACATGATAACCGCGCCCACATCACCTTGTAGAGACGCAAGATTTTGCGTCTTTTTGGATGGTAGAGACGCAAGATTTTGCGTCTTTTCAGATCGCGGAGACGTAAGATTTTGCGTCTCTACGGGGGAAACACCCTTTGGTTCAAAACGGAGCAATTCGCCAACGGCCGCCGTCGATTCAACACCATCAGGCGCAGTGCCAACATGCACGATCCGGCCGAGGTCAAACCCTTTGCCATGCAATTGCGCGACCATGCGGCCGGTATACAGTCCTTTTAGCTCATTGCCGGGGCAGACGGGCAGAATTTCGGCCGCGCCTGTTGCCACCACCACTTCATGCGGGTGAATGTGCAGCATCGCGTCGTCTGTGCGAACAACGACCAAGATGCCGGGGTAGATGCCAATCGCTTCTTGCCCGTTCTGCACATCGACGGTGATCACCGTTTTGTCGGCCGCACGGGCGGCCGCTGCTTCCGCTTGCCCCGATTCGCCTTGCCCAATCACCAGCACATCGCAATGATGGTGCTGCACCAGTTTCGCACCGCGCTGGCGGTCGTCTTCCGGTAATGGGGGATAGCCTTCAATCGGGTTGGTGGTGACGATCATGCCCGGCCGCGCTTTGATCTGGCTGGCACGGATATAGCTCACGCCGTCAACAGTGGTCAGGCAGTGCGGTTCGTCGCCATCGGGGCCGAGGCAGCCACCGCCGGTAGGGTGTATGCCGTTTCGCAGCATCGCTACAAGCAAGCTGTCGTCTGGTTCAAAGGGTATCGGTCGGCCGTCTACGATCAGTCGCATCGGTAAATCTCTCCATCTTATAAGAATTACGTTGCAGTATGCCATGATATATCACGGATGTCGATTGATTGCTGGAGCGATGTGCGGCCGTTGCACACATGGAAACACAAAGGTGTTTATTTGACACAAAGGTGTGTGGTATGTTATATTGTAAACCATAGTGTTTTTGTTACACAATCATATTTAGAGAGAAATTATTATGCACTTTAGACTTGTAAGCGATCTAGCTGATGATACGAAGATTTATAGGTACATGAGTCTGGAATCTTTTATATCTATGATGGAAAGCGAAAAAATCTTGTTCACCAAAATTTCAGAATGGGATGATCCTTGGGAGGCATTTGGCTCGAAATTACCACTTTTTAATGAGGGCAAACCTGTGGAAAGATTGTATTCGGCGTGTGAAGAATTATTTTGTCAATGTTGGACACTATTGGCAGAATCAGATGCAATGTGGCGCATTTATTCGACTCAAAAAACGGGTATCCAAATCTCAACCTCTTTACGAAAATTCAGACTTCTTAAAAATGCAAAAGCCTGTGTAATTTCAAAAATTGTTTATGGTTCGAGTGAGTACGATTTACTTATAAAAAGCGAAGCTATAAAAATGCCATTTGCAGATGCCCTTGTTAAGCGAGATGCTTTTGCCCACGAGCAAGAAGTTCGGGTAATGGTTTATGGACCGGATGTAACCGACTACAATCACGAATGGTCTCACATCCAACTGCCATTAGACATTGCAAATTTTATTGAGGGGATAAAAATTGATCCAAGAGCAGAAGAATGGTATGTGAATACGATTAGGGAATATTGCGTCAGGCGCGGATTGAATACTGAACCTAGCAAATCCACGTTATACGATCCTAACCCCCACAAACGCTCCAAATTTGCACGCAATATTGTTGCAGTTAACGAATAATAGAAGGTGCTTTCCGATGCTATATTGACCCTATGTTGACAAGACCGACACATATTCAGCCTGTGATTGGTGATTTCAGGCATGTGATTTTTCAAATTGCATGTCTCTAGTACAGACGGGCTTAAATATCCAATCATTATCTATGCACATAAAGGTCTTCCCTTGTATGTCCACTTGAATGGCTTGGCAAGCGTTTCATTGAAGTAGTCGATGAAATCAAGGAGGCGTTGTCGCAACGCCTCCTTTGACGTAAAACTCCCACGCTTGATGACCC
>CALECP010000295.1 GCA_937949915.1 uncultured Anaerolineae bacterium | reverse complement strand
CGCCCATCCAAACGCAATTCAACCCCCGGCAACCCCTCAAACCACTCACTCACCCCCACCCGCCGCAACGCCACATGGCTCACCGTCTCCGTCATCCCATACGTGTGGAAAAAAGTACAAAGTAAAGAGTGAGGAGTAGAGAGAGAAGAAACGTCCTCCCCCCTCCGCGCCTCTGCGGTTAATCCCTCTTCCAACTCCTCCGAAACAGCCGCCCCCCCAATCAAAACCACCCCACACCCCATCAAAACATCCGCATCAAAATCCAAACTCGCCCCCACCTGCATCGGCACCATCGCCACAAAATCAAACCCAGCATCAAACCCCGCCAACGGCCGACCCACAGGCGCAATCACAGTCAAAGCCAACCCAATCTCCAGCCCCCGCACCACCATCATCATCCCCCCCACATAGCGCACATCCAAACACACCAACGCCCGATCACCCGCCTTCAGACCCACCACCGCCGCCGTCCCCCGCGCACTCGCAATCATCCGTTCCCGCCGCAACGCAATCACCTTCGGCCGACCCGTACTCCCGCTCGTCCGAATCTCAAACACATCCTCCCCCCGCAACCAACGCTGACAAAACCCCAACACCACCATCTGATAATCAGACAGCCGCGAAGACCCCGCATCAAATTCATCCCGAATCCAATCCAGATCAAACACATCTCCACAAACCGTCAAAAAATCCGTCTTCATCCGTTTTATCCGTCCAATCTGTGTTCTATTCTTTCCCAACCTCTCCCAAAACAAACCGCCGCGCCGTCTCCGCCAACACCGCCGTCCCAACCGGCAACGCATCCTCATCAATATCAAACAACGGCGTATGATGCCCCCGCATCACCCCATCCTTCGTCGCCGCCCCCAACATAAACATCGCCCCTCGCGCAGCCTTCGTCATATACGCAAAATCCTCGCCGCCCATCCCAAACGTCTTGTTCACAATGCCATCAGCCAGCCCAAAATCAGACACCACATCCCGCATCCAATCATTCACGCCCACATCATTTTCCATCGCAATGTAGCCCTTATGAATCACCACCTCACTCGACCCACCAAAATGCTCCGCCAGCGCAAACGCCCGCTCGATCTCCGCCCAAAGTTGCTCCCGCACACCCTCATCACGCGACCGAATCGTGCCATTCACATACACCTCGGCCGGAATCACATTCGTCGCATTCCCGCTCTCAATCCGCCCCACACTCACAACCGTCGGCTGCAACGGATCGATCATCCGTGACGGAATCGCATACAGCGCAGGCAACACATGCGACAACATATAATTCGCATCCGTCCCCTTATGCGGACTCGCCCCATGCGACCCAGTCGCCCGAATCCACGCCTCAAACGAATCAACGGCCGACAGCGCAATCCCATCCGCAAAGTTAAGTTCGCCCGTCTCCTTCAGCGAATTAACATGCAACGCAATCACTGCATCCACCCCGTTCATCGCATCATCATTGATCATCGCCGTCGCACCACTAATCCCATCCTCACCCCAAGCCTCCTCACTTGGCTGAAACAAAAAGCGCACATTGCCCTGCCACTTTTCCGTCGCCAAGCTCTGTTTCAACAAATGCGCCACCCCCAGCAGCATCGCCGTGTGCGCGTCATGTCCACAAGCGTGCATCACCCCCGGCACAGTCGATTTATACGGCGCATCACTTTCTTGCTCAATCGGCAGCGCATCCATATCGGCCCGAATCGCAATCGTCGGGCCCGTACCCGCACCCAGTTGCCCAACCACGCCCGTTCGGCCGACACCCTCTGTCACCTCCATCCCAATCTCACGCAGCGTATCGGCCACCAGCTTCGCCGTCCGCACTTCCTCAAACCCCAACTCAGGATGCGCGTGAATATCTCGCCGCAATCGTACAATCTCGTCTTTAATCTCGTTCGCTTTCGTCAACATATCCATCGCGCATCACTCCATTTACTCAAAAATCACAACATTAAATAACGGCGCAAAGCTTCACAAAAAACTCTGCGAATCTCTGCGCCTCTGCGTTAAACTGTCTTACTCCCTACGGGAACTGCGGGAAGCGCATCCAATCGGGATCACGCTTTTCCAAGAACGCATCGCGCCCTTCTTTCGCCTCATCTGTCAAGTAATAAAGCAGCGTCGAATTACCCGCCAGTTCCTGAATACCCGCCTGACCATCTAATTCCGCATTAAACGCTGACTTGAGCATCCGAATCGCAATTGGACTGCGGAGCATGATCGTTTTTGCCCAGCGTACCACTTCCTCGTCCAGCTTTTCGAGCGGCACAACCGCATTCACCATGCCCATCTCGTGCGCCTCGGCCGCCGTGTACTGCAAGCACAAAAACCAAATCTCACGCGCCCGTTTTTGCCCGATGTGTCGCGCCAAATAAGACGCACCAAATCCACCATCAAAGCTGCCCACTTTCGGCCCTGTTTGCCCGAAAATCGCATTGTCACTCGCAATCGACAAATCACACACAACGTGTAGCACATGCCCACCGCCAATCGCATACCCATTCACGGCCGCGATCACCGGCTTCGGACAGGTACGAATACGCCGTTGCAACTCCAGCACATTCAAGCGCGGCACATCTTCACCGCTCACATAGCCACCATGCTGCCGATGATTCTGGTCGCCGCCCGAACAAAACGCCTTGTCTCCCGCACCGGTAAACACGATTACGCGAATCGCTTGATCCTGCCACGCATGGTCAAACGCTTCGATCATCTCGTTTACTGTCACCGGCGTAAAAGCGTTGTACACCCGCGGCCGATTCATTGTTATCTTTGCGATCCCATCAAAATGTTCGTAAATGATCTCGCTATACTCTTTGACTTTTTCCCATTTAATTTCACCAATATCTTCAACAAAACCACGCATGTTTCACTCCGTTTTTTGTGGAATATATCGCCCCGATACAATCCGGTCGATACATTCAATTCGTTCAATAATTATTGAAACCTTGTGTGCATTTTATCACAATTAAAACCCAAATCAATCATTTTCTAGCGAATGGAGTGTGTATAATGAAAGTGACATGACGCGCACCCAAACTTTCCACGCACAAGCAGAGCAGGTACAGCACCTGTGTCAGTTTGTGCTGGCAGGGGCAGAACAGACCGCACTGACAGCTAAAAACCGCGCCCATATCGAATTGGCGTGTGATGAGGCAGCCAGCAACATCATTGAACATGCGTATCAAGGGAAACCGGGCGATATTGTGGTGACATGGGCAATCGTGGACAAAACGTTTCGCATCACATTCGCCGATACAGGACAATCGTTCCGGCCGGAAACCGTTCCGGCCGTCGCCCCCGTAGACGAAAATACCCCCATCGAAGCAGTCTCCATCGGTGGGCTAGGCGTTCATTTTATGCGGACATTGATGGACGATGTCATCTATCAATTTGATGACAATGGCAATAAGGTAACTCTTGTGAAAAACATACCAGAGCAAAATGACACGGCCGTATCGACACGGCCGCTCACAGACCAAATAGACGAACAAATACACATCGTCAGCGTAATCGGCCGCCTAGACCAAACAACCATACCCGACCTAGAAACACACCTGCAAGCCCTGCTGGCACAATCCCGCTACAACATCATTCTCGACCTCAGCGAAACAACCTACACCAATAGCGGTGGGCTACGCATCATCGTCGCGGCATGGCGCGAAGCACGCCAGCACGACGGTGATCTCGTTTTGGCCGGTCTCAACCTGCCATTGCAAGAGATATTCAGCATGGTCGGTTTCGACAAAATTCTCAACATCGTCAACAATATAGAAGAAGCAGGGGCATTAATGGCGAATGGCTGATCGCTATTGGTTGTGCGTGAACGTATGAACGAACTACAAACATGGCGAGACGAAGCACGCAACCGCGCCGATGATTTGGCGATGGTGAGTGCCATTGCCCGTGAAGTCAACAGCCCACACAGCGATGCCAGCGTCATTTTTCAAGAGGTTGTAGACAGCATCCGGGAGCGGTTAGGTTTTCATCCCGTCATTATTTTTGCAATTGATTCACGCAATGGGCAAGCGGTCAATGTCGCCAGTTCACTGCCCGATTTGGACAATCTCGCAATGCGAATCAAGCCCGGTCAAGGGTTGCTGGGCGCGGCGATTGAGACACAACTGACTGTTATTTCTAATGATGTTTTGCACGATCCACGCTATCGCGGCCGGGTCGGTATTGCTGCTTACGATGGCGAAACAGGGGCCACCCGTGCCGAGCTTGTGATTCCCCTTCTGTTTGAAGGGGAGCTGATCGGGTTGTTAAATGCACAAAGTACAGAGATTAGCGGCTTTCAAGAGCGTGATCGACTCGTGTTGGAAGCGTTGGCAAATGAAGTCGCGGCCGCTATTCAAAAAACGCGCCGCGCCGCGATGCAACGAGAACAAGCATGGGTTTCGACAGCGCAATACCAGGTCGCTCGCACCATTAACGACCATCGCTCTCTCGATTCGCTGGTGGCGACAATGGTGCGCCTTGTCCCGTTGCTGATGGGCGCAGAACGATGTGGGCTGCTGTTGTGGGATTACAAAGCGGACGTATACCGGCCGCAAGCCCTGTACAGTCATGATCAAGCCGAAATCAACCGCTTTCTCGCCCAGACCTACACGGCCGATGATTGGCCAGTCCTCGCGGCCGTGCATGTCGGCAAAATTCCGCGCTCCGTGACCGACACCCCGCCCTGGGGAGACAACCCGCAATCATATACATTGATGCCATTGGAGGTGACACCGCATTGGGTGGGCGTGTTCTTTGTCGGACACACACCCGGTTCACTCGGCTTTTTCTACCCATTTCAGCACGAACAACGGTGGCGGCTACAAGAAAATATCGCGTTCCAATTAGCGCAAGCTATCGACCGAGAGCAACTACGCCTGATCGGGCAAGCAGAAGCGGCCGAACGGTGGCAGCTACAACACGAAATCGAAGTTGCGCTCGATATTCAGACCAGCCTTATTCCAGACGGCCGCCCCGCCGTGCCTGCGCTCGATGTTGCCTCCTACTGGCAGGCAGCGCGGCAGGTGAGCGGTGACTTCTACGACTTTTTGGCATTGCCAGACGGCCGTTGGGGGATCATTATCGCCGATGTGGCAGGCAAAGGGATTCCGGCCGCGCTCTTTATGGCACTCTCACGCACCATTTTGCGGGCGGTCGCCTTTAGCCGCCAATCGCCAGACGATGTGCTGGGTCGTGCCAATGAAATCATCTTCAACGACACGCGCTCCGATATGTTTGTGACGGTGTTCTATGCACTGTGGCAACCGGCCGACAATACACTGACATGGGCAAACGGCGGCCACAACCCGCCCATACTGGTGCGCGACGGCAACGCTGCCCCCCTGTTGGGCAATGGTCTCGCGCTGGGCGTGATCGATAGTGCAAGCTATCAAATACAAACGACGACCCTGCAACCGGGCGACATCGTTTTGTTTTATACAGATGGTGTGACCGAGGCGACAAATGGGGATGATCAGTTGTTTGGAATGACGCGATTATGTGCGTTGCTGGCACCATTAAAAGTGAGCAATGCCCAACAAGTGATCGATACAGTGGCGGCCGCCATCGACCACTTTACAGACGGCCGACCGCTAGCCGACGACGTAACGATGGTGGCATTGGTCAAAAAAATCAAGGAAGAATAACGGCCGGATACGGTGCGAGAAAGTCAGTCGCCCACGTCATAAATCGCCCTTCTACAATCGCCTCACGCATCTGGCGCACCACGTCTAGCAAATAATGTACATTGTGGATCGACAACAAGATATGCCCCAAAATCTCATTATTGCGAACGAGATGGCGCAAATAAGCGCGACTGTATAGCTGACAGCAATCGCACGTACACCCAGCGACCAATGGCGAATTGTCCTGCTTGTATGCCGCTTTGCGAATGTTGATCCGGCCGCCCGGTGCAAACGCACTCGCATGTCTGGCAAGGCGCGTGGGCAACACACAGTCAAAAATGTCGATGCCGCGCATCACCCCATTGACCAAATCTTCTGGTGTGCCAACACCCATTAAATAGCGCGGTTTATCGGCTGGCATGACCGGGTGCATCCACTCTAGCACCTGGTACATTTCCGCTTTTGTCTCACCCACAGCCAAGCCCCCAATCGCGTATCCGGGCAGGTCAAACGCTTTCATAAAGGCGGCGCTCTCTTCACGCAAATCACGAAACTTGCCCCCCTGTACGATGCCGAACAGGGCTTGGTCGTCCCGCGTTTTGGCGGCGACGCATTGCTCCGCCCAGGGGTGGGTGCGATGGTCGAGCGAGTAGCGCATATAATCGCGGTCATTGGGGTCGGCGCACTCATCGAACATCATGATGATGTCTGCGCCGAGGTTTTCTTGGATGGCGATGCTTTTGGCGGGGGTGAAGCGGTGGCGTGAGCCGTCGAAGTGCGATTTGAAGGTCACACCTTCGTCGTCGATTTTGCGTGTGTCGCCCAAGCTGAACACTTGGAAGCCACCACTGTCTGTCAGAATCGGCCGATCCCAATTCATAAAGCGATGCAAGCCACCCATGTCGCGCACCAGTTCGTCGCCCGGCCGCAGATAGAGATGGTACGTGTTGCTCAAAACGAGGTCTGCCCCCAATTCGACCAAATCACGCGGCCGCATCGCCTTGACAGTCGCGGCCGTGCCGACAGGCGCAAAAATCGGTGTAGGAATGATGCCGTGTGGGGTGTGGAAACGGCCGACACGTGCCGCTCCATCTGTTGCTAATAATTCAAATTCAAACATGCTGCCACATTATAGCGGCTTTGCAAAAAAAAAATCTCCCTCTGGGGGGGAGATTTTCAAATGAGTTCGGTAGATATGAATAAAATGGCTTGCTCACCACACCGAATGTTGCACGTCTACTCTCTGCTACTACATCAATCTATCTGCTATTATGAACCAAAAAAAGAACTGCTCCATGAATTGAATCCCAAATTGAAATTGTGCAGTGAGCAAGCCATCTATTTAATTGTGAAGGAATCACATTTCGTACTTTACAGGGTCATTCTGTCAAACAATCTTACAGTCGCTGAAAAACATGATCAATCGTGTCCGGACGGCACACAACTCAATAAATTCTGAACGCCAACCACAAGGTGGGGGCGATGATAGCGGCCGCGACCACCAACAAAGGCAAGTCGATACGTGGTTGCCAGATGCCGATTTTTTTCAGCCAATACGCTTTGAAAGGATAGTGGATCAAACTGACGGCCGCAAAACCGGTCACTGCCCCGATCTGCCCATTGATACGAAAGCCCACCAAAATCGCCGCTACCAACACCACAAAGTACACGCCTTGAAGCAGTGCATTGATCATCGTCTCTTCCTTCGCAATGATCGCGTGATCATAGCTAGAGCCGATGATGACAAACATAACCCCCGCGCCCATGATCGGCATAATCCACTCGAAACGATACCAATTGTCATCGAACAAATAGCCCGCCACAAACGGGCCGACCAACATCACGCCTATCGCCGCCACCCACGTCAGCGCGATCACCGCCAGCCGCGCACGGGTCAATGCTTTCATAAACGAATCGTGCTTGCCTTGCTTGAGCAGATCAGAAAAAGTGGGGTACATCACTTTGTATCCCATTTGCATAATGGCTGTCACTACCAGCGACGCATATAACCATGACAACTTAAATTCGGAGATAAAGTTGAGATCAGTACGCGCCGTCATTACCAACAGCCCACTTTCACGTGCTGCATAGGTGAGCGCAGAACTAAGCATGATCCACCGGCCGAACACCCATATCTCTTTCGCTGCTTCTTTGTCCCATGCAAATTTGTTGCGTACCCCATTGGGCAACATCCAAGACAGACCTGCTTTAAGCACATTCTCTGCCAAGCCCCCCGCCACCAACGCCCAAATCGTCGGGCTGATAATCACCCAACAGACGCGCACAAGGAAGCTGAAAAGATATGATCCTACTTCGATGCCAACAATCGCCCTCGTATTGAGATCGCGCTGGGCAATCGCCCATTTTGTCGATTGCAAGCCCAGCAAGATAGACGAAAAGCCAGACACCATCAGCGCTGTTGTCACCAAATCGACTTGCTCCGGTGTGAAATTTTGCCCTAGCAGCTCGGCCGCCGGACGTGCCAGCAGCAATGTGAGCGCAAACAAAATGACACCGCGCATCATTTGAATTGTCCACGCCGTATTTTGGAAACTGGCCTCTGATCCTCGCTCATTGCGAATCACACTGAGATTGATCCCCACATCTGATAAAAAGATCAGACCGAGCATAAACGTATCGACAACTGCCATCGCACCGAGTAAAATTTTCGCTTCTTCGTCCCCGCCCAGCAGCCGTGTCATAATCGGCCAGCTAAAGAAGCGCAAAACGTAAACGACACCAAAGCCCAAGAACGACCAAAACGCCCCTTTAAGAGCTAGTTTTTTCAGCCGACTATTCCCCGTACCAGGCTCGTCAAATGCTGATTGTGGAGGCGTTGGGTCTTCGGAAACAGTTTTTTCTTCAATCATAATGTCATGCAAGCAGATAGTAAGAATTAGAAGGCAAGATTATCCGTATTTTTAGCTACCGGACAAGCGACCTATTATACGATCAATCTATGGATACACGCCGCTAGCGTGGTTGGCTCTCTTTTTAGCACCGCTTTTAGGGTAAATGGGTTGCCGACAAAGCCGTAAGCCGCATAGTAGCCAAACATAGCGATCAAGCTGTTCCGGCCGTACTCTGGCAACAGCGCATTCGCACTTTCCCATGACTGAATCGACTGTTCACGCACCGTCACAGCACGGCCGATCACCTGTTCAATCGTTGCCGCCACCTCTGTTTGTGTGAGCGGCCGTGTCCCCACCAACGGCAACGTCGCCCCCACCAACTGCTCATCGCGCAGCACAATCGCGGCCGCTTCCCCCACGTCCTGCAAATCGACCAACGACAAGCGCGTGTGAGACGGATACGGCCGTACCAGCACCCCCGTCTCCATAATCGTCGCCACGTCGATATTTTGCATGTACGCCCCCGGCTGCATTAGCGTAAATGGTAACCCGCTCTCGAACAGCATTTCCTCTACCCGCAGCTTTTGCCAATGGTGCGGCATCTTCTCCGTTTGTGGATGTAGCACAGAATGGTAAACAAAATGAGCGATCCCGGATTGTTGTGCGGCCGTGATGGCGCAACGGCCGATCTCGATCTCATCCTCGTTCATGTTGGGACAAATGTGATACAGCTTGCTCACCCCCGCCATCGCCGCCAGCCAATCATCTTGCGAACGCATATCCCCGACAAAGGCGTGCGGCCGTGCAGCATCTGCCCTTCGCAGCCACGGCCGCACATCATACCCGGCCGCCACCAAAGCCGCCACTACCGCTTGCCCCGTTTTGCCACCCGCACCACTGACTAAAATCATCGCATTCCTCTCACGTTCATCATCGAAAATACCAGACACCAAATTGATCAATTATGCTGATCAATTATATGGTAACAGCAATGCGGAACGACGCACACCGTAGGGTCACGGCTCGCCGTGACCCTACGACGGTACGGCCGTAAAATACCGTTATGAACCGCATCATCGTCGTCGGCATGTCTGGCTCTGGCAAAACAACATTAGCCCAAGCCATCGCCGCCAAACGAGACATCAAGCATATCGAAATGGACGCGATCCGCCATTTACCCAACTGGCGGCCGAACCCCGATTTCAAGCGTGATTTGCACCAAGCCACCCAATCGGCCGCGCAATGGGTGGCCGACGGCAACTATCGCGGCTCCGGCTCACTCGAAGCCGCTTGGCCGCTCGCCGACACCATCATCTGGCTCAACATGCCGCTCTCGCTCTGCCTATGGCGCGTCACATGGCGCAGCCTCGGCCGTGCGATCCGCCGCACCGAGCTGTGGAATGGCAACCGCGAGACATTGACAAACCTGTTTTTCAGCAAAGAGTCGATGCCGTACTGGGTGTGGACAAGACACGCCATCGTGCGCCGCGACTATCAAAAGATGATGCGTGAAAATCGTTTTCCGCATCTTACCTGGATTTGTTTGGACAGCCCGACGGCCGTGCAGCAGTGGCTTGCGACGCTCGATCCTGAGACAATAGACACATGAGCAAACCGAGTGCATACAAACAAGCTGGCGTTGACCTAGACGCTGGCGAAAAAGCGACCGCGCTGATGAAAGATGCGGTCAAATCAACGTATACCCCAGACGTTTTGGCAGGCATAGGCTCGTTCGGCGGTCTGTTCGCCACCACCGCCCTGCACGACATGGCCGAGCCGGTGCTGGTCGCCTCCACCGACGGCGTAGGCACAAAAACGATGGTCGCCGCTAAAGTCGGCCGCTGGGACACCATTGGCCACGATATTGTCAATCATTGCGTCGATGACATTTTGGTGCAGGGCGCACGGCCGCTTTTCTTCCTCGACTATGTGGCCTCTAGCCAACTGCAGCCAGCGCAAATAGCGACCGTCGTCACCGGGGTGGCGGCCGCCTGTAAGCAAAACGGCTGTGCGCTACTGGGTGGCGAAACGGCCGAAATGCCGGGAGTCTATCAAGATGACGAACTCGATCTCGTCGGCACTGTCGTCGGTGTGGTTGACCGCGCTCAATTGATTGACGGATCGGCGATTACACCGGGCGACACCATTATTGGGCTGCCTTCATCCGGCGCACACACCAATGGCTACACCCTCATCCGCCACCTGTTGCAAGATGCTGATTGGTTCGCCCATCATCCCGCGCTGGACGCAACCATCGCCGACGTGCTGACAACCCCGCACCGCTCCTACTTGCACGAAATCAACGCTATTCGCACGGCCGGAATCGCCATTCACGGTCTCGCGCACATCACGGGGGGCGGCATTCCGGGCAATCTGCCTCGTGTGTTGCCTGCTGGTACGGGCGCGATTGTGCGGCGTGGCACATGGCACGAATTGCCTCTGTTTGCGCTTCTCCAGCAGACGGGCGACATTACGGACGCTGAAATGTTCCGTGTTTTTAACATGGGGTTGGGCATGTTGGTCATGGTCGATGCGGCCGCCGCCCCGGCCGTACTCAACCTGTTGCCAGAAGCGACAATCGTCGGCGAAATCATCGCGGGAGAAGGGGTTGAAATTGCCTCAATCTAAAATAGCTGTCCTTATTTCCGGTGGCGGATCAAACCTGCAAGCGTTGATCGATGCCACCGCCAATGGCGCACTCGATGCTGAGATCGCGCTTGTCGTCAGCAACAAAAAGCAAGCATACGGATTGGTACGTGCCGAGAAAGCAGGGATTCCCACGCACTACTTTCCGCGCACCCCGTTTCGTGGGCTACCCGCTTGGCGCGAGCAGTTTGATGAAGCCCTAGCGGCCGTCATCGCGCCCTACCAACCTGATTTGATCGTGTTGGCTGGCTGGATGCACATCAACACGGCCGCCTTTCTCGATCAATTCCCCGGCCGTGTCATCAATCTGCATCCAGCATTGCCCGGACAGTTCCCCGGCGCACACGCCATCGACGAAGCGTGGGCTGCTTTCCAGAGCGGCGACATTACGCAGACTGGCTGCATGGTGCATTACGCCACGCCACAGCTAGACGCAGGCCCGGTGCTGGTGTCGGCCGTTGTCCCCATGCACCCCACCGACACACAAGCGACGTTCGAGAGCCGCCTCCACGCCATTGAACATCGTGCCATCGTTCTCGCCACGCATATCGCCCTCCAAAATATCACGTAGGTACACGATTCATCGTGTACCTACAACTTAATTTTTTGAGTGTGTCCAGACGGTAACAGTATGAATGTGGTGCGTTTGGGGTAGCATATCAATCGGTTGGAGAGCGGCTAGTCGATAGCCCGCGGCCGCCAGTTCGGCCGCATCTTCTGCCATCTTACCGATCTCCCCATTGCTGTAAATAATTTTCGGAGGCAAATACGCCAAAATAGCATTACCCATATCCTCCGTAATCCCCTTTTGGTCCGTATCCAGCACCAATAAATCAGCATCGGGCAACAACGCCCACAACGCCTCCTCTGCCCAGTCTTCGTATAGCGAAACGTTGTCTGCATCGTGCAAATTGGCTATCGCATCATCAATCGCGGCCGCGTTTTTCTCGATGGCGTGTAGTTCGGCCGCTTCCTGTGCCAAAAACGCCGTCAACATCCCCACACCACTACACGCTTCGACCACTTTTTCGTTCCCCTCTAGCTTGGCAAGATCAAGTACCGTATCGACTAATTGCGTTGCCCCCGCCACATTGGGATGGAAAAAACAACCGGGCGATACCCGAAAATGACGCTCTTTCACCCTTTGCACCAGGTACGGATCGCCGAGCAAACTGGCGGCTACGCCATCTGGCATCACAATCGCGGCCGATACCGGTATATCTAGCACAATTTCGGGTGCTTCCGCTTCGTCGATGGCAAAGACAAGCAGCAAATGCTCGTCTGCTCCTACGCGCACTGTCAGCTTGCGTAAACCGGGCAGCGTCAAGTCGATTTGTGGCACGATGGCCGTCAGCGCAGGATGAAGCGCATGGCAAGCCACGGCCGGAATCACCCGTTTTTCTTGTGGCGACCAGTAGCCCAGCCCACCTTGTTTGGTGGGGCTGAGAATCGTCTCGATACGATATTGCCAGGGGGTGGTCGATGGTATGATCGGCCGCACACGCACATCTTCCAAGCCCATTTGTGCCATCTGGTCACGCACGATTTCTTCTTTCAGGCGCAACTGGGCATCATAACGAATATGTTGAAAAGTACATTGCGTCGGTTCAGTGCAACGGCCGTCTACGCGGTCTGGCGAACGTTTTAGCACCTCTTTGAGCAGCGCATCTGTCGCCCGTGTTCCCGGCTTATCCACCGCCACGCGCACCCGTTCCCCTGGCAACCCGCCCAACACAAAAAGGACGCGCCCATCAGGGTCACGTCCCATCGCTTTGCCGCCATGTACCATTTTATCAAGTGTAATTGTGGGCATAAGCTATTTGCTAACAGCTTTTAGCCATTAGCTATCCAGCCAATCGCTGGCGCGGTCTGAACTACTGCTCGGCCGGTTGACAAATGCTTTCAGCTTGACAGAGAAGCGGTCAAACACGCTGTTTTCTGGCTCGGTCACAATCGCGGCATAAATCAGTTCTGTGATGTCTGTCTCAATCGTGATCAAGTTGCCTTGCAGCATAATCGGTTGATGCCGCTCTGCCAAAACAGGTGTGCCTTGTGTCGCTAACCGGGCGCGGAGTGCGCTGTCGTTATACGCATGTTCGCTCATCACTAATTTGGTGACAGAGCGCGGGTTGCCCACTTCAAACAAGCGAATCTCGAACGCCGTCACATTGCCCCGGTCGTTGCCGACAGTGTCCGCTATCTGCACAGAGCAGTCGCCCAAATAGTTGTTATCTGTGCCATAGATTTCAAAGACGCGCTCAAACGATTCGTTGCCCCGTGTGTACGTGGCGACAAAACCAGCTTCTGCACTGGAGAACGATTCTGGCTCAGGCGGTGGCGATTGCTGATACGTGGTCGTCTCCACAACGGGGGCTGGCTCGATGACAGGCGGGGCATAGCGTGTTTGCTCCAGCGATGGTTCTTGAACAGCGGCCGCAGGTGTTTCAGGCATCCGGCGCGATCTGCCGCCGCCGATTGTGCGCCGTCGGCCGCCTCGCTCTACTTTGTCATCGTTCCCATCCTCTGATGTGGATCGCCTTTGCGATGAACCAGCTTGTGAGCCAGCCAAGAACCAAAGCAAGCCCATGAGCAATGCCAAAACGATCAACCCCAACAGGCAAGTTCGCCACGGTACGCCCAATCCACCGAGCAGACCGACGTTCTCTGGCTCACCCACGATGTCGGCGCGCACTGTTTCACAGCCGCCCCCTCTGGAGAGGGCATCGAGAACGGTGTTGTATTGGTTGAGGGTTTCACCGACCAGCCCTTGTTGCGCTGGTTCATTGGTGATCAGCTCTTTGAGGGCGGTGGCACGGCCGTTCACTGCGTCAAAGTCGTCAACCGGATAGCACAAGGCGCGGCCGAGTTCGGCCGTGTTGCCTGTGCTGGCATACGGCAGCAAGCCGCGCACATAGTTATCCAAGTGGGCGATACGATCTGACTGTTCTAAGTTGCGGGGGCCTGTACGGGTCAGGTTGACAGGAAACCACCAGCCTAAAATGAATCGGCCGAGCAATAACCCGGCGATGAGGCTAACAAGAATGGGAAGCAAGGGGAGTTTTCTAAATCTCTGCATTGATCAGCGACCTACCTTAAAGGATCAGGGTTGCGCACAGTTGATATAAACAACTGTTCCATCATCTTTGATGTTACCATAGGCGAAGGCAAGCGAAAAGAGTAAAAAGATGACGGTTTATCAGATGTAGGCAAATCCTTTCATCGTCTCATGCCAGGGGGAGAGAATGACAGGGCCTTCGCGGGTGATCGCTATCGTGTGTTCAAATTGGGCAGAGAGCGATCCATCGGCCGTGACCACCGTCCAGCCGTCATCTTCCATTAACAAGCAATCGGCCGCACCGGCATTGATCATCGGTTCGATGGTGAACACCATCCCCGGCTTGATGCGCGTTCCTTGTGCTTTGGGGCCGGTGTGTGGCACAGAAGGGCCTTCGTGTAGCTCTTTGCCAAGCCCATGCCCGCCCCATTCGCGGACAACGCTGTAGCCGTGTGTATTGGCATGTTTTTGTACCGCGACACCGATCTCGCCCAATCGTCGGCCGACCCGTGCGGCCGCGATCCCTTTGTCCATCGCTTCTTTGCTCACACGCAACAGTTGATCAACCTCTGGGCTGACCGCACCAACCGGGAAGGTGACACACGCATCCCCACACCAGCCGTTGTAGCGCACGCCGATGTCGATACCGATGATGTCCCCTTTGCGGAGTCGCTGATCAGTAGCCGGGCCATGACAAATCACATTGTTCACGCTGGCGCAAATCACGCTGGGAAAAGGGGGGTGCGTTGGCGGATTGCCCTGATACCCTTTGTAGAGCGGTTGCGCCCCATGCGCGATGATCAACGCTTCTACTTTGCGATCCAGTTCGCTCAGGCGCACCCCTGGCTGGATCGATTCGTGGAGCAGTGCGAAACAATCGGCCACCAATTTGCCCGAATCGCGCATTTTTTCCACCTCTTGCTGGTTTTTGAGGACAATGCCCTTACCTAATTTCCGTTTTTTGAATCGTCTATACATATCTCCCCGCATTGTACTCAGATGCCCCATCTACTCCAAACGTTTACAGATAGAGTTTTGAGATAGAGATAGAGGGAAAATTAACCTTCCCACTTTCCTCTCATCACCAACCCCAACAACACCCAAAACAAAAAACCGGGTTTCGCGCCCAGCGCAATCGCATCCCACACGCTATACAGGCTATGGGCGATGAGACTGCCCAGCAAACCGAGTGCGAGCAAATGGTGGGGCGCGGCCGTTCGTCGCACAGAGCCAATCGCTTGCCGCAACGCGCCATAGAGCAGCGCACAATATGCTACCAAACCGGGCAAACCGAGATCGACCGCAACCGTTAGCCAAGCGTTATGTGCGTGTGCCATGTCTTGGGTGGGGCTGAGGAGAAAGAGCGGGTATACCAATGGCATGACGCGACGATACATGTTCATGCCCAGCCCGGTGATCGGGGCATCGGCGATGAGCAGCAGGGCGCGATCCCATAATTCGAGTCGGGTGAGCAGCGCATCACTGTTTTGCAAAAAGAGGGCGGCGACAACGATGAGAAGCAATGAAGCGACACTGCTACCTAGCAAGAGCAGCCGCCATTTGGCACGGCCGCACAGCATTAATGGCAGCACCCAGATCAGCGCACCGCCCACGCCCAAGATCGCGCCCCGTGACTGCGAGGTGATAAGCATGGCGGCCGTTATCAGCAAGGCGATTATCGTGATCAAGCGGCCGCGCTTTTCTCGCCATGCCCAGATTGCGAACGCCAGCACCACAGGCAAAATCCATGTCATCATGCCGCCGATCATGTTGGCATTCACGGGGTTGCCCTGCACCAAAACGGTGGGCAACTGCCCCGTCAGGCGGGACAACAAAGGGAACTTACTATAGCTGGCAAACGGTACGCCTAACATGCCCACAGCCGCCAATCCACCCCCTGCCAGCGCAAACAAAAAGATGCCAAAACGCCATTGCTTGACGGCCGGAATCGCATCAAAAACCGCAAAATAGAGCGCGATCCCGTAAGCAAGCCCCACATGTTTGGTCAGGCTAAAGGCGGGGTCGGGCGTGATGAGGATGCTGACAAACAGCATAAGAGCAAGCAGCGCGAGAGATCGATTGAGCGGGGTTTGGGGGATCGGCCGTCCAGTTGCCAGCCAGCGCACCGTTGCCAAAACAGGGAGGGCGATCATGCTCCACGCACCTGTTCTATCGACAAAAAAGACGGCCGGGAGCAACAGGATTAGCGGCAGCCACAGCCACTGCACAAACGGCCGGAGGTTACGCATCTTCTGGCGGGGTGGTCAGTTGCGCGATGGTTTCGGCCGCATCGAAGTGGGGCGTAGGGGACGGCCGTAGCCACACCAAAAACTCACGGTTGCCGTCGCTGCCTGCGATAGAGGAGGTGGTCAGTCCGGCCGGATAGAGCGCGTTTGCCGTCATCCAACTGAGCAGGTTTGTCAGCACCATCTGATGCACGGCCGGGTCGCGCACAATGCCACCACTGCCCACTTGCTTGCGCCCTGCCTCAAATTGCGGCTTGATCAGGGCGATGATGTTGTAATCTGGTTGTAGCCACTTTTTGACGGCCGGTAAGATCAATTTGAGCGAGATAAATGACGTATCAATCGCCACAAAATCGACTGGCTCATCCAACGCATCGACATAGCGCACGTTGGTGCGTTCCATCACGATCACGCGCTCGTCTGTCCGCAATTTCCAGTCCAATTGTCCGTATCCGACATCAAGCGCATACACCCGCGCCGCATCTCGTTGCAGCATCACGTCGGTAAAACCGCCCGTACATGCGCCCACGTCGGCACACACGCACCCGGCTACATCGAGCGCAAAATGGTCGAGCGCACCAGCCAATTTATAGCCGCCGCGACTGGCGTAGGGCATGGTGGCGGTGAGTGTGATGGCGGCCGATATAGGGACTTTCATGCCAGCCTTCGTCGCTTTCTCACCATCGACACGCACTTCTCCCGCCATGATGTACGCTTGCGCCTTTGAGCGCGTAGCGACCAAGCCTCGGTCTACCACCAACTTGTCGAGTCGTTCTTTTGCAGGTGCTTTCATCTATTTATTGTGCCGTTTTTTCTAGCACCAGAAAGTGGGAGATGCCGAGAGTGTCGAAGCTAGTTATTTAGATTGTTTATCAACAGATATATGCCTGTAAGCATAGCAACGAACATTGGAACAAATACAGTGGCAATGATTGTTGCTGCACCTTCTGGAGCTAATATCGCATATATTGTGACTGCCAAAATGATTGCACTCAATGATAAAATGATAAATATTTGCCATATCTTAGCTACTCTATCCTTTTTTTCTTTTGCTTTTTTCTGTTCTTTCTCTTGTGTTTTTTCAACAATGCGTTTTATATTTGTTATAAAACGATCTTGACGATATGTTGTGTTTTTTTCATGCCAGCCATAAATTGCTCCTGGAAATGAATTTATAACATCAATTAGTTGAAACTCAGATATTGGTTCACCAGTTACCACAACAATTGGAATATCTTTTCCGGCACTCGCTACTACAGCAAGTGTTTCGAATATCTGTTTTTCAAAAGAAGCGTTATCAACTAGCTGCAAATCTGAAACTATGACATCAAAAGATGTATTTCGCATACTTGCTATTGCTTCGTCTTTTGATGATACAGTAGAGATTTCAAATGATTGCTCCACATTTAGATGCTTTTTTAATATGTTAAGCCAAGTAAGTTCATTTTCAATGATCAGAATTTTTGTAGTCATATAGCCCCCATTAAATAATTATGGATGTTTGTTGCAATTATAAGTAAACGGTGATTAATAATTCACTGTGGCTACGCTTGAGTAGTTTCCTCATTTTCTTCTTTTTTAACTTCTTCTACTCTATCATCAATTTTTGTGAATGATTCGTAGGTTATGTTATCCAAAACTTGAAAATAACCGCTTAACTCACCACTGGTTTTTAGCTGATTAAGCACGTCTAATTTTTCAACTTCTTTGATAATTTGTTCTCTTTGACCGATGCGAATACGCACAAGCTCACCAAAAAAGTAACTCCAGTAAGTATGCTCAAATACAGGGCTTGCTTTTTCGGTCTCATTATCTCCTTCATCAATTCTGGCAAGTTCATGTTTTTCAACAATAGGTATCATCGGTTTAACAAGCCGCTTGAAAAGTTGTGATACATCTTTTCTTGTTACACGCATCGCGCCGCTGCCTGCCAAGCTACTGGCTAACTGTTGAAAATAATTATCATAAGCAGAAACTGATTGCTCAAACGCTTCTTTTTTCTCTGAAATAATAATTTCTGCGGCCGCAACCGCTTTTTCGGCCGCATTGATAAAATCGAGCAGCTCATAAGTTGCTTTGTCAAGGAAATCCACAACATTGAAATCTTTGAAGGCATCGCGCACATAAGTATGTCTTGGAAAAGCTGTCACCATAATAATGCCTGTTCCATTATTTTTATTATGAATTAGTTCCAGTATTTCCATCCCTTCCCGATTGGCGTTATCTTCAACATTGAGGCTAATATCTAAAATAGCTGCATGAAAAAAATGACGATTGATTAAAATAACTGCCTCCTCTTGGGTTTCGGCCGTAAGCACAGAATAACCCAATCTACTGAGTCTATTAATGTGTAGATTACGAAATGTTTCTTCGTCCTCAACTACCAGCACTTTTGGTTTGTTTGGCTTAATCATATTATCCTCTAGTTGTTAGTAATTGTTTGTTTTATTTTTTCTTGCCTCATTTAATGTGTAAGGCAAAGATACCGTGAAGGTTGTTCCTTCACCAAGTTTGCTTTTAACATCAATATTACCACCAAGTGAGTTGATATACTTACGAACCCACCATAACCCAATGCCATGTGCAATGTCAAACTCGTCTCCCGATTTACTTGTAAACCAATCAGCAAAGATATGCTCTACTGTGTTTTCTGGTATACCTGTCCCTGTATCTGTAATATCGATTTGCACTTGTTTCTCATTGTTTTCATCTGTTTCTATGGGAAGATGAATTTGACAAGTTAATGAGCCTCCCTCTGGCATTGCCTCTATCGCATTAGACATCAAATCAATAAAGACTTGTTGAAGGCGACTTGTGGCTGATACATGAATCTCCTTAGACGGCTCAATAATACGAGGCGTGATAGCTAACATACGTTCGCTTTTATTATTTTGACAATGCTCAAGCGCATTGTTCAACAAAAGAGAAACATTTATTGGCTTAATACGCGCCCGTCGTCCTGATTTTCGTAGTTCCAATGCGAGTTCGGATGCACGCTCGGCGTTGCGCTTAATCTCTTTGAATGAATCATTTAAGCTTGGATTATCTGCTAAAATTTTTCTGTCAAATGTTTCTATATCGATCACATATTGTCGTATTGCCCCAAGTGGATTATTCAATCTATGTAGAACCTCCGCACCTAATCGCGTTTCCAGATTTTCTACTTCCAGAGATTGATTGCGTTTGTTTAAATTAGCTTGTGACCATGCTAAAGCAACTGCGCTTGTCAATTCTTGTAATAATTGCTCATCTTGATAATTAAACACCCCTGCCTTTGTATGTTCAAAATTAATCGCACCAATAATACGCCCTTCTACTTTTAATGGTGCGACTATCTCACTCAGCATATCTTTACCGATAGGCTGATAAATACCTTTATATTTCTCACTGGTTTTCAGATTAGGGATGTTGATAATGCGATCTTCAAGAATGGCCGCACCACTGACACAACGATGTAGAAGATAATTCCTTCCTCGTGTCGTAGGTGTATTATCTGGATGATAGGCGGCCGTTACTGTCAGTGTCGATGTCTCATCAAATTGTTTGCCTTCAAGCAATGCCTGCGTAGAATTACTTTGTTGTGTCTGAACATCATTTTTGAATAAAATAGCATCTAGGATCAACAACGAGCCATTTTCTGCCCCTAACAATTGCACACCTGTTTCGATAATTGATTGTTGTACCTGTTCCAAATCAAAACCTGATTTGATGATGCTCTGATAGGTGTTTAGTATTGCATTCCGTCTTTGTGCATCACGTTCAATTTGCAGAATCAAAGCCAATTGTCGTTTCAGGCGCTCAAACCTTTGCTCATCATCACGTGTGAAGGCATTTAGTTTTGTACTCTCAACGTTGATAACGCCAATAGCTTCATCATTAACCATGAGAGGTGCGATTAACTGGCTTCGCATGTCTTGTCGTGAAAATGGTTGATAGACATCACAGTAAGGCTTTTCTTTTTTTGTGTCATTGACTCGTACAATGCGTTTTTCCTTCAACGCAATGCCTGAAACAGAACGGTGAATCGATACACGTTCATCAATATCTTCACCATCTGTCGATTCAACAACAAGTAATTCATCATTACTACCTTCTTTGAAGAGAATATGACCTACTTCTGCGCCAACCAATTCTTGACTTTTCTGAAGCGTCTGTTTGATGATTTCAGGATAGTTGCCACTTATTGTCAGTAAACTATATTGAATATCCGCGACTGCATCTTGCTCTTTAAGCAATTGTTGGTTTTTAATAATCTCACGGGAAACCTGAATCGAGCTAACTGCTTGTGAGGCAAGAATTTTCCATAGATCAAAATCTCGCTCTGAGAATGCACCTTCATACTCACTTTCTGCATTTAAGACACCGATCACCTCATTCTGGTAGGTTAATGGAACGGCCATTTCGCTGACAATATCTTCGTCAAGCCCAGCTTGATACAAAGATTTGAATTTTGGATCATTTTGCAGATTGGTGATATTAACTGGTTCGTTGTGTTTCGCTACATAACCTGTAATTGAATTGTCTAGCGAATAAGTAATTCGCTTTTTTGCCTCCCCTAATACTGTTGAGGCATACGTGACAAGCTGATTGTTTTCTAGCAACATAAGCTGTCCTTTGGTTGCACCAATTAGCTCTAAGCCCTGACTAACAATAAGATCGAATACCTTTTCAGGATTTTCAATTGCTGTCAGTGTGTTTTCTTGCATTTTTCGTAGCTGCTTTAGTTCCGTTTGCCCTTGTAGGTAATTAGCTAATTCTGTTGAGATTGCTACTTGGTTGGCTAAGTTGTCAATTAACCTCTGATCTTGCGAGGTAAATATGCGTGACTCATCTGTTTGATAAACTGCAATAGATGCGATGACCTTGCCTTCACGAATAGCTGGGGCAGTGAGTATAGAATGAATTTGTTGTTTTTGTAAATACTCACGGAATGATTTGGTTAACGATACATCGTTTGCTATATTTTGGAGTAGAAAAGTTTCACCATTGAGGATTCGTTCTTTCAGTGAATCATCAGTGAGGGTAGTGAAATCTGTGATTGTAGATGTTTGGTTCGATGTTGTACTGTATTCTGCAATGACCTCACCATTATGATCATTTTCCCATGAGACAATAACTCCCCCACTGGCTTGCATAAGCTCTGTAGCATCTGTAATCAAAGAGGCAAACATTGTTTTGTGATTATTGAGATTCCCTTGTATTGTATTGCGGGAAATTTTTAACAGACTTTGTAGATTATCTGATTGTTGGACAGAAAAGCGTAGTAGTTGGATATTGTGCAGTGCATTGGCTACTTGTCGGCCGAACAATTTTATTTTCTGTTGTTGTTGAATATCAAATGTTTGCGACTGACGATAATTGATAAAAAGCAGCCCTACCTTTTCACCACGTACTTTTAGAGGAACAATGGCAGTTGACTTAATTTTCTCTCGTACAGCAAATCGTTGTCCCTCATGTACATTGGGTTGTTTATCAGATAGATCACCCCTTTTGTCCGTATTTGGTACAAATATTGTTTCATTCTCCTCAAAATAGCGAAAAACAGTATTTGTTTGAAGCACCTCTCCCTCTAGCGCAGTAGGAAAATATAATTTACCAGCATATCCGGGCTTTGGATAAACGGTTTTCATTGTATTGTCGCCTTCATACAATGTTGTGACATCTGCCCCCAAAATTTGATTTGCGCTTTCCGCAATTGTTTTGAGTAACTCACGTCTTTGGCCTGCCTGTGTAATATCTTGAATTTGTTCTGTAACTTTGGTTAACGCATCCCAGAATTGTAAGTTAGCCGCACTTTCTTTTGCTGTTTGAAGTTCATGGTTGATAGAATCAAGCGAGCGTTCAATGATGTCTGCTGTCGCTTCACTATGCCCTATCAATGATTGCAAGCTCTCAAACTGCTCCTGAAACAATTGAATTTTTTCTTCGATCCCGGTTGCCATAATTTATTCCTCCACCACGGTATGTGTAACATTATTTTGTCAAAGTTTGAACTCTAATAATGAAATATAAAACGCTTGCGTCATAATTAAGTATGATCGGCTGAAATGTGTACAATTATCAGTGCGCCGTTTTTTCTAGCACCAAAAAATGGGAGATGCCGAGTGTGTCGAAGGGCGGCCGTTCCAGTGCGTACAATGTTTGTTTGAAGAGACGGCCGACACCGCCAAACCGCGCTTCGATGTTGTCCCAGCCGCGATAGATGCGGCCGTGATGAACTATGCGAACGGGCAGCCCAAATGTCAAATTGGTCAATTGTCGCTTCGTATAGGTACGAACGTGCGGGGCTAATTGGTCGCGCAGCGAGTCAGGCAAATAGTTGACGAATAGCTTGTCGCCAAAGTGATATTCGCCTTTCCAATAGATGCCGTGTTGCTCGGTGGGATTCCAGCGATTGGGGCAAAAAATGACGATCCGGCCGAACTGTTTCAGCACCCGCACCATTTCACGCATTGTCAGCAAATCATTTTCGACATGTTCGATCACCTCATTGCTCAAAATAAAGTCGAATGTGTTGTCCGCAAATGGCAGCGTTTCGCCCACCGCTTGCGTGATGCCGTCGCTGCGCGGAATCGCTTGGACGGCGCGTTCAAACTCTACTTCCAGCCCGAAGCGTTGGTTGCTGTAGGGGGCGAGTTGTTCGAGATAAGTGCCAAGCCCGGTACCGTTGTCCAGTATCCGGCCGCGCACATCGACCCATTGTCGGATCATCTGCAAACGGCGGTCTTGCCCCGACCGCCACACGTAACCTGGTTCGCCGCGTAGGGCTGCTTTGTCAGAATGTTGTGCCATAAATGTGTTTTTTCTTTGTAGAGACGCAAAATCTTGCGTCTTTTCTTAATTTTTTCATCCGAACGGGAGGAGACACAAAATCTTGTGTCTCTACATGCCGCCTAATTCATCATATTTAGCGCGGACAGCTTGTACGTCTTGCCATGTGTGCCATTTTGGTTTGCCTTGCTCGCGGGATGGGTTGCGAAGGAGGTAGGCGGGGTGAAAAATCGGCATGACGTATCGGCCGTCCACCTGGTGCCATTGCCCACGCAAACGGGTGATGCGAAGCTGACTGATGCTTTTGACACCGAGCCGTTCGCCGCCGATCACTTGCCACATCGAATACTTGCCTGTCGTTAAAATGACTTTCGGGTTGACGAGCCGAATCAGTTCCATCAAGTATGGCTTGTAGTAGGCTAGTTCGGTCGGTTCGGGGTCGCGGTTGTTGGGCGGCCGACGAAAAACCGTGTTGCTCACATA
Source organism: uncultured Anaerolineae bacterium (assembly GCA_937949915.1). Taxonomy (GTDB): domain Bacteria; phylum Chloroflexota; class Anaerolineae; order Promineifilales; family Promineifilaceae; genus CALECP01. Next base: position 9,782 of record CALECP010000295.1, on the reverse strand, counting down.
CACGCCATTTTGCGAATCGAAGCCGACGGACTCCAAAATTTTGTCGAGCAGCTTGCCAGAGCGGCCGACATACGGTTTGCCTTGCTGCTCTTCGTTTGCGCCTGGCCCTTCGCCGATTACCATCAGGTCGGCCGCTGGATTGCCCCGATAGATCACCATGCGATGCCCGGTGTCAGCTAATGGATCGTCTGTCAACGCTTCCATCGCGGCAATACAGTCGTCGTGCGTTTCAAATTTGATCGGTTGATGAAAGAGATCGGTTTGCATGAGGTGTCGTTAAAAGGTTAAAAGTTAAGAAGTTGGAAGGTTTAGGGTCGGCGAGCCTCAGCGGAGGCACAAATGACACTGTGCCATTATTCACGATCTTATGTTTTCTGGCAACGGCCGATCCCGTTTGATAATGTCTGCTATCGTTTCCCGCTCCTGAATAAGATAATGTTGCCCTGCACGGACAAGCACCACGGCCGGTCGGCCGATTCCATTGTAATTACTCGCCATGCTCAACGTGTATGCTCCCGCGCTTGGAATCGCCACGACATCCCCTGGCTGCATGGCAGGTAGGCGCATGTTTTTGACCAATACATCACCTGATTCGCAATAACGGCCGCAAAGATGATACGTGTGTATGGGTGTGGCGCGTGGCCGATCTACCACGGCCGCATGATACCGCGCTCCATACAAAGCTGGACGGATGTTGTCCCCCATGCCGCCATCCAAGTGCAACCATGACGTATGCGCGTCCACTGTTTTGCAGCCCACCATTTTATACAAGGCGACTCCGGCTCGGCCGACAATAGATCGCCCCGGCTCGATACTCAGATGGGGTAACTGTGAGCCGAAAATTTGACGCATCTGTGTAACAACCGTTTTGCAATACGCTGCAATATCTGTTGTGGAGCCGCTTGGGTGGGTAGCGACAGCCAAGCCCCCACCAATACATAGCTCTTGGAGCGGCATATCTAATGATGCGGCCGTATCGTGCAAAAACGCAATTAACTGAGGCAGCATCGTCAAATCATCGATCTGTGATCCCAGATGTGCGTGTAAACCTTGTAATTGCAATGCAGGTTTGGCTTGCACCCGTTTGATCGCCATTCGCGCATTGTTAAAACCAAATTTTGACGCTTTTTGTCCTGTTTGGATATGGGTGTGGCTTCCGGCCGTAATATCAGGTGCGAGGCGAATTAAAACAGGCTGCTTGCGTCCCACATAGTCGGCTACCGTTGCCACTGCATCAATTTGCGCCTGATTATCCAGCACGATTTGTCCAATGCCCATATTGACAGCACGATACAATTCATTGAGCGGTGTCCCATTGCCGTGCAGGCGCATACGCCGCAGATCGATACCGGCATGGCGTAGCAGCAACAGTTCATTGAGCGAAACGACATCGAAAAACGCCCCTTCGCGATCAAGCAATTGGGCTATCGCCGTGTTGAGCAATGCTTTGCAGGCATAAAAAATCGTGCTGTCACCGGGATAGGCATCTAGCCCATCCCGGAACGCACGAAACGATTGTTGGATCGTTTTTTCGTCAAAAACATAGAGGGGTGTTCCATATTGAACCGCTAAACGGCCGAGATCACATCCCGCCAGCGATATAGAATTACCCTCTACCTGGGCAGTATCCGGCCACAGGCTATTGCTCATGCAATCATCCTCTTATGCTCCACTTGTTCTTTTTATTTGTCCACTTGCGCGGCCGTACTAGGGTATATCGACATGTGCAAATGACTGCTCCAACCCACATGCTTGTCAACAACAATAACTCACTTGTCTGACGATCAACCTTACCACTTTGCAATGTAACCGCAAGTGGCACAGTATCCGTCACCGTACCCGTGTCTGTGACTGTCCCTGTGTCCGTTACCGTACCCGTATCGGTGATTGTCCCGGTATCCGTGATAGTGGTTGTATCGGTCACATCTACTGTCCATTCGATGACGTGCAGCGAATGCGGTGGCAATGTGGTTGCCCATGTCGGATCGCTTCGCACTTGCGTGGTGATCTGTACTTCTTCGGCCGTCTCGTTGTTGTTATAGATACTGTCTGCCACAATGCTGCTTAGTGTGACTGATTGCGGCATTGTCGGATAGTCGAGATTGACATAGAACGTCTCATCCAAGCTGAGATTGAATAAAACAACAGCGTAATCGTTGCCATCCTTGAACGCGAACGAATTGACATAATCGATTTCTGTCGGCGCGTTCAAGCCATTTTCGGCCGGAACAACAAGTGATGGGTTGTATCCTACATGGCTGGTGCTGATCAGATCGCCCTTGATCGCCCGGTTGACCAATTCGAGAGAAAGCATCGTCGGCCGTGCATGACCGCCTGCCTCAATATCTGTCACCCCGCCAAACAAACGGACATACTCATTTGATCCGGCATGGACTTCAGTTGAATAGTCAGCCAACAACCACATCGCCTGATCGCGAATACCCATTTGCTGCAAATAGTTGAGCATGTGGTACGGCACAGCCATGCCAGCACCCTGACCTGTGACCAAATCATTCCGCACGTCAATCGGCAGATTGTCCGCGCCTGTGTGTCCATGCAAATTGATCTCGTAAATCGCCAAATTTGTACCCTGTCCTACTTGATCGAGATAGCTTTGCGTTTCGGCCGCTTTGCCGGTGCTAATCGCCTGATGGACTGTTGCAAACAACGGGTAATACAGTGCGGCATCTGTCGTCCATGTCTGCACATTGCCAAAGTATGGCGCAAGCCCCAGCGTATCATGCGTCGAGCTATTTTCTTCGATTTGCAAATTGGTGGGTGGATAGCCGTTCTGACCGCCGATCACCAAATTGATTTGTGTGCTATCAAAGTAAGGCGCGTTGCGGATAATGCCCAATCGGTCACCCGCGATCTGGCCCGCATTATTTCCTCCACCTACTGTTGCCCCAGCAAATGGATCATTGTGTGTGTAGCCGCCGCCCCACACTTCATTACCATATTCTAGGCTGATTCTATCAAAAACATCGCTCCAGGGTGCAACTTGGCCTAAATTGGCGCGAATGTCGGCATAGGGATGCGTTCCGGCCGGGGCAGATAAATATGCGACCAAGTTCTCTAGCTCTGCGGGCGAAAATGTGGGCGGCACGACGTACCAGGGCATCGCGTCCAGATGGGCTGCCAGTTCGAGAAATTCATGTATAGAGTAATGATATTTGTTGACACGTGTTGTCGATTGGTCGAAGGCGGTGTTGCGGCGAGCAAAAGAGGGCGCAAGCTGATTATCGAGTGAGCTGCCGAGCTGTGCGCCCCAATTGCGTAGAATGCCGGGGTTCATCGTTTCTAGGTGGCTGACGACGTTATCGCCAAAAGCGGTGGGATTGGCGGCCGAATCGGCCGTGACGCGCTCTAGTGCCACATCATCGATCCAGATAGCACCACTGTTCGGGGTGAGGCGAAATGTCATCTGCAAAACAGGATGTATCACACCAGGGGCGGGGTCATACACACCGTCTGCGTCTGCACCGTCGGGAACAGTAAAGTCAAATTCGATCTTTTGCCAACTGTCTGTCAATGGCACGATCTCATGCAAGAAGGTCGCTTCGTTGTCGCGTGCAAATTTGATTTCGAGTGTGTCGCTCACCGTTTCTGCTTTCGCCCATACTTCAAAATGCCAGCTACCATCTGCGAGGATCAGCTTTCCGGCCGTGCGGTCAGAGTCGCGGTACCACGCATCCATCACATACCGCCACGAGGGGCTGTAGTTGGTGGCGGTCAGCAATTTGAGCGACTGAATGCCGGGGCTGTCGGGGCGCGTGTCTGTGGCATCGGTCGCGCCGCTATAGCTGCCTGCGTATCCGGCAAATTGCTTGTTGACCATCATAACGCTCCAGGGATTGGGCGTTGCGCCGCCATCGACATAGAAGGTGTTGCGGTCATTTTCGTGCGTAAAGGCTTGCACTGTGCCGCTCACACCGGCCGCATTGCCAGTTAACACTTCATACGTTGCACCGTCCCAATAGCCGACGGGATGCCCCACACTGGCGGCCGGATTGTTGAAGATCGTCTGCCAATTGTCCATCTGAATGCGCGAATTGGTGGCAGTCAGCACATGGAACATCATCGCCCGTTCGCCCCCTTCAAAACCGGGGTTGCTGATCATGTTTTTTAGCAAAATGCTGGCACCATATTGGTCATGTGTACCTAAGTTGATGCCCATGCGTTGCACATCTGTCACGAGCGGGGTGTCGTCGATGATGATGTTCGGCGCAAGTGCGTCTGGGGTGCTGGCCACGGCCGCGCCCAACCCAATTGCACCAAACAGGCCGACGGCCGCTGCTAAAATTACCACGAGAAACAAGGTCTGTATACGGTCTCTATAAATTGTTGTATCCATCTTTTTTCCTTTGAACTTAATACTGACTGCGAACTGCTGCTTTTGCTGTGATTTTTTGCTGACCGTTCCCAATAGGCAGGATGCACAAATGCGTAACGCTTGACGATCAGTTCAATCACACCACACATTGAATAAAACACACACACGTATGCCTCATTGGATTTTAGGGTTGAATGCTGTTTTGGCATTCAACGCCTCGCCTATGATTGTTAGACGCTGAATCTATGGTTGACGACACATGAACAAGTGTGCTAAATTTACTGTACTTATGTTCTAAAAAATCAATCTCCCGATAAAATAATTCGATGAGATAGAGGAAAATACGATGCAAAATACAGCCTATGAACCTTATGATGATGATACGCCCCCTTTTTTGACAAGAGTGCGCTCCGTTTTTGATCGGCCGCGCATGTCACGCCATGTTGTAATCGCCACGATTCTTGTCGTTGCGCTGTTCGCGTTCGAGATATTCAACTTTGATACAACCCGCTATGCGCTTGCCAGCCTTATCGGCGAAAATAGTTTTGTGGGCGTGACGTGGGCGAGTGTGCTTGCGATTGCGTTTTGCTCTATCGACTTTGCAGGATTGGCACGGATTTTTACCCGCCAGGAGGGTAATAGCCAGCAAAAAGAGTCGTTGTACTTGATGGGTGCATGGGTGCTGGGCGCGATGATGAATGCGATTATGACGTGGTGGGCGGTATCGCTTGTGCTGCTTAGTCACAATAATTTTGGCAATGAGGTGTTGGATCGAGAGACGCTATTGCGCGTTGTGCCGATCTTTGTTGCTATGCTCGTTTTTCTGACGCGCATTTTGTTTATCGGCTCGCTGACGATTACGGGTGAAAAATTGATGGCAATGCACTATCGCGGCCGGGATGATGACGATGCGAGAGCCAATATATCTACGCGCCGCGCTGTTTCTTCTGTCGCGGCCGTGCCATACCGTGAGCAGCAACAATCGTTGCAAATTCGGGAACGCCGTCGCACCCAAACAGATACCCAACGGCTGACGGTGCAATCACAGCCATTGCCGCTACCGCCCCTGCAAGCAAAAAAGCCAGCGACGCGCAAGAAACCGCCATCTGTCAAGAAAAAAGCTGTACCGAAACGCTCGACGACCAAGCCGCGTACCGGTCTCGGTACGACGACGCGAGAGCGAAGCGGATAAACCACACTAAAACCATGTATTCTCGCATGGGGACACGGCACACTGTGTCCCCATGCCCAAGCGGCCGTTCGCTCAAATTCGCTCTTACCAAAAGATATGTCCAACAATTTGATCCATACCCCACACGGGCGGATTCGTTCGATACCGATCTATGATCCAGAGCAATTGATCGACGCGCCCAATTTTGACCAAGATGACGCGATTGCGTATGAAGATCAGGATCATTATGCACCTGAAACGGAGGATTTACCCGACGATAAATTAATATATGACCAAAACGGCCGCGCGTATATGCTTGTCAGCGTTGACCCGCATACAATTCAAGCAGATGAACTGGCGACATCCCCGGATGAAATTAGCCCCCAGTTCTATGTGGATGATGTAATGACGGCCGAATCTCGATACGAGTATGACGACATAGATAATAGAGAAGATGGACAACGGTATAACGACGAAGCGTATTATGATGAAGCGTTGCAGCCTACGCCGGGAGAGAGCAATGTCGAAAAGCGCATGTTTATGCTGTTGCTCGGTGTGTTTGCGATTGCGCTACCGGCGGTGTGGGTGGTTTATAACTTTTTGATGGTAGAGAATGTACGATTGGGGGCAACGGCCGATCTCAGCGCGAATGCGTCGGCCGGAATCAACACACTGATGCAAGGAGAGCCACAAGTGGCCGGTGTGCAACAAGCTGTGCCAGCGACGACGAGCGGCCGTCTCTCCCCCATTTTTATGCCGACGGTACACCATTGGGAATGGCTGATCGTGCAAGCGGCCGACGAACGCGGTCTTGATCCCGATATGCTGGCAACGATTATGCAGATTGAATCATGTGGTGATCCACAGGCGCAATCGTGGGCAGGGGCGATGGGGTTGTTCCAAGTGATGCCGTTCCATTTTACGGCCGATGAGGATATGCTCGATCCATTGACGAACGCGAAACGGGGTGCAAACTACTTTGCCGAACGGATGGTACAGACGGGCAACAATCCTTATTTGTCGTTTGCCGGATACAACGGCGGGCATGTGGCGGCCGCGTCTGGCTGGGATAATTGGGCGGCCGAAACCCGCCGCTACTACACATGGGGCAAAGGGATTTATGATGAAGCGAAAGCGGGAACGGGAGTCAGCCTGACGCTGCAAGAATGGCTGGCGGCCGGGGGGAACAGTTTGTGCAATCAGGCTGCGACTCGACTCGGTTATTGAGTGCGTAATAGCACGATGAAAGATATTGTATTGTTCGATGGCGTTTGCAATCTGTGCAATGGCGCGGTGCAATTTATTATTCGCCGCGATCCGGCCGTGCACTTTCAATTTGCCGCGTTGCAGTCGGATGTCGGCCGTGCATTGACAGACACGCATGGCGTAGAGGGGTTAGACTCGATTGTGCTGGTGCAGGACGGCCGGGTGTTTGTCAAATCGGCGGCCGCGTTGCGGATTGCGCTCAAGCTACGCGGCCTCTGGAAAGTGCTGGGCATCGGGCTAATCGTGCCAAAAATAATCCGGGATGCAGTGTATGATTGGATCGCCGCGCACCGCTATCAATGGTTTGGGGAGCAAGCGCATTGTATGATTCCTTCTGTTGAGCTAAAAGCGCGTTTTATCGAGTAAAATGTTATTGATTTCACATGAGTCGTTTGCTATAAAGCAAAGTGCAAGCAGACATTTTAACAATCTCATGGTTTTTCTATAATCGTCTCCCATGTAGATACGGCACCTGTAGATAAATTGACTACAGGCATAAAAGGTACGCGGCCGGCATCACTGCTTACTAATAACCGTACACAACGTTCAACCCCACATTGTTCGAACTCTTTATCTGATATGTTACTTCCATTAACACCTATGATGAGCGGCGTAACAGATAAACTGTTACGAGAGATAGAATCACCAAAAATTTTTCGTAATAGACTTCCTACATATTCGTCTGCCAACATCAAATCAATTACTTTTACACGCTCATTTGCGTTCAAAGGCAACTGTACTTTTTGTAATCTTTCTTCATGATTAATTTCTCCTGTTTCCAAATCAACCAAGGTGTAAACTGTTTCATCTGTCCCATAATCATATACATACACATCGGCTCGCCGCATGCTTAACTCTAATCCCTTTTCCTCCCGATGTCGTTCGACCTGTAATGTTTCTGTATGATCGCGTACGCTTCTCGTTAGCTGACTCTGAGTTGTAACTTCCATCGCTCTGTTTATTTCATCTAATGATAATGGATCAAATCCGACTCGTGATGGTGGTGGGGAAAATGCACCATAAGGATTATGCTGAGACGCTGATAACAATGTCACACTTCCTAATGACACCATAACACTTACGCCAATAATGCCTAGCTGAATATATCTTTTTTGACGATCTTCTCCTGTTACACGTCGTGTCCAAATCGTACCGACTACAAATGCCATACTCAAACCTAGCAACCAATATAATAGTGGGGGGGCAGCCGAATCTACAGATATACCTTGTGTTGTCACATTTGTGGGTGCTGATGCGGCAATTTCATTCTCGGCCGTCCAATCATGTGGCACTAAATGGAATCCTTCCCAATGAATTGGCATATATGGCTCATCTTCATTGCGCGCCCAATGGTGAAAACTTGCACTGTACCACAGCACCGGATCGGTGATCGTTTGCGTATCCGTAATGTACTCCACAACATTAGCCGCACATCCATCTGTTGTCGGATTATTGACCAGCAGTCGCTCACATGCATCGAAGTCGGTGATGTAGAGATCGGCCGTCGCCCAAAATTCATCATCCGTACCCCGATAAATAATCTGTGTCGTCGGGTCGAGTCGATACGAGATCGGATGCCCATCCGCATTCACGCTTACATCATCTCGCACACGCCACACGCGGTAATTTTCAGGCGACATCACGCTCGTCGTCTCTGTCACCACATCGGTTCTAACGATCTCCGTCCATTCTTGGTGCAATACCCCTTGCCCAGCTACATTGAGAAATAGCTCTTTCTGCGGAAAATCAACTACTTCAACAACATCATTCATTGGGCCATCGAGATCGAAATCAAGACGAAACCAGTAATTGTGGGTATGGGAGAGTGCATACTGAGGATTTTCGTCAACTGGACGTACATTCCACCCAAAAATATCAAACGATGGGTTCATCGTCAGATTTTGCAATTGCCCTGTTGCGCCTACAGCGATTTCGATCTCGCCATTATCGTGAAATACCCACTTTGGAATGTATTCATACTCCCCAATATGGCTGACGCTAAATAATTCTAAGCTTTCACTAGATGCTTGTTTATTTTCATCTCGCCAACTGTATTTATGTGTATGAAGAGATTTGCATAATACTTGCCTTACATCATTTACTGAAAACGCATGAGAATAAAGTGTGCCTGCCTCGCAATCATTGTTACCCAAGTCCAACATATTAATGCCCATACCTTCACCACTTACATCCAAATACCAGTTTGATCCATGATCATAATTGACGTGTAACTCAGCTAATGCGGCTTCCTTCAGAACCGTTTTTGAAATGCCTAATGGTGATTTGTAATTAATATCGTGAAAGACGATGCCTTCTTGTGCCCGCCAATTCCAACACATTGACCAAGTCGCATCGTTCTCAAAAGAATGTGTGATTTGATATGTTTCCGAACAGTTTGCTGATTGAGCATAAACTGTATGAGAAGCATTTTTAAGGAGTAATACAAAAAAAGCAGTAATTATGATACAAATTGAAATGTTTAGATTAAATTTTGCTGATATAGAGGACATAGTATAAACGTACTCCTGTATGATTTTTCGTTAGATAGCTTCTAGGTCGTTTCCGACAATAAAACACTTTGCATCATAAGGGGATACGATACTTCGCGGTAGCCTTTTAATCTAGGATAGTACAAAGCCACCACACTTAAAATTATTTGTCGGAATGAACCATTTTGATAAAGTGTATCTTACATTAAGATAGCATTGTTTGCTCTTGCTTTCTGGTAAAAATCTTGAAAGATGAAAATTAGAACCAGTCTCTAATCTCAAAGTGTACAATATAGTTGTGTGTTTTTTGAGCATAATGTATAATCGGTCAAGTATTTGATGGTACTGAAGTCCCAAAAAGAGAGAATGGTCTAGTATGTGCGAAATTAGCATGGTTATTATCAATGAGGTTTTGCACACATCATATTCTGATAACAGAATGCGAGTGACAAATATATAGTTGAAAAGAGAAGGAAATGTGACTTCTGCTAAGAAACTTCATCAAATGGACTGGAAAGGATTT
>CALECP010000294.1 GCA_937949915.1 uncultured Anaerolineae bacterium | reverse complement strand
ACACCGGGCGAGACCGGTGCAACAAATCGCCGATGATGTACAGATTCGACCGATTTTCGCCTTAGCTTGATACCAATTGGACACGATACATCGTGTCCCCATCTACAACTTCACGGTTTTTCAGTATTTTTCAGAACACTGGAAAATACTATCCACATCCTATAAACTATCATCATCAAATCTACTTTGCCCACATAATTTGAGTGGGCAGTACGTCATCAATTTTAGTTTGAACACCACTCTTGACGTGAATAACATAAAGATCGCCAAAATCTGTGTCGATTGTAATCACACTTGTTTCGTTAAGAAGGCCTATCGCTATTTTGCGACTGTCGGGTGACCAGTCGAATGCGCCGCTTGCATCGTTTTTCGGTGTCAGATTCTTTGTTGCCAGCGTGTCTAAATTGAGAACGAGCAATTGGGAATCAAGTGCGGTAGTAGCGGAGGATGGATCGTTGTTGACAAACAACGCGATTGATTGTGCATCGGGCGATGGCTTGATGACGGTAATGTATTGGTCTTGCAAGCGGAGTAATTCTTGCCATGTTTGTGTCGCTGCATCGAAGCGTAGGAGGATGTTTTGGGTTTCGTCAGAATTATCGGCCGCCGCGACGTATATTTGACCATCGGCCGCGACAACGGTGTACGAGTTGGACGCTGCGACATACTTATCTTCATCTGGAGTTGGTATCCTCGTTACACTTCCATCCACATCAATAAGATCGAGGTTTGACAAGATAGTTTCGCCATCGGACATATATTGAGGCAAAAGCAAGAGGCTTTCCAGCAGGAAAAAGATGCCGCCTTCCTGACATGTGTTACTTACGCCGTTCGGGTGTCTTAGGCTAACGTTTGTTCCGTCAGGTTTCATCGTAATGATGCCGTTACCAATCTCGTTATCACATGCACGTATAGCAATACCTGATTCGGCCGACCATGATCCGACGATACTGTTATTTGCCACATTGCGTATGCTTTCCGCTTGCAAATCAAAGACGCTAACCGCGATTTGGTCGTTTATAACAGTGGCGGCTAATTGTGTATGGTCGGGTGACCATATTGCATTGATAATTGCACCATCCTCTTTGTTATGGAAAAAAGCTCGATTTGCACCTTGTCCATCAATAACAAATCCATTGTTGTCAAAATCAACAACCGCCATCTGGTTAGCGATCAGGGGCGGGGTGTTTTGAAGGATCGGAAGAAAGAATTGATGGTCGAACGATCCGGCCGCTGATGATTTATATGTTAGCAATAGGCTGATACTTAAAAGCAATAGTATGCCAATGATTGTAAGGCGTGTAGTAGATGGTTGTGATTTATTCATTTAACTCTCCTGATTGGTTTAATTTACAAATCGCTATACGCGATGGATGAGGCATAGTTGCAAAAGCATGATCTTATAGATTTCATTTGTTATGCGATCTACAAATGGACAAGTCTGAGCTTCAACAACACCCTAAATACGCGGCCGTAACCTGTTTTGACCCCAAAAAGCCCACAAATAGTTGGTTTTTCTACAAATAACGCTAACATAGATAGGCTGGATGTTTGGTGTGATTTCTTACTTAATCGCACGTGTCCGGCCGACTATTATGAAACCGAGAAGACGCGCCCGTTGCTTAACACTTGAAGTCCTCTACGAATGTGACATCGCAGAGCGCGATGCCCTTGTCGTACTCAACCGGCGCACTCACGATGATGCGCTCGGTCAATCGCTCGCCATCGACCCCGATGATGCTGAAGCGGAAGCACAATACGAACCCCTAACCCCCACTACAATCGAATTTGCTGGCAAGCTATTAGCCGGTGTGCGTGATAATCAAACCAATTTGGATATGCTGATCACGCGCTATGCACCAGAGTGGCCGCTCGAACAGATCGCTGTGATCGACCGCAACATTTTGCGTGTCGCCATTTTCGAGATATTGGTCGAACAAACGACACCGATCAAAGTATCTATCAATGAAGCGGTCGAATTGGCTAAAAGCTATGGATCGGATAGTGCGGCACGTTTCGTCAACGGTGTACTGGGAACGCTAACAGAAAAAACAGATGAGCTTCGTGCTGAAATAGTTGGGGAATTGGTCGCTGGTTGATACCATATAAACATGGGCGGTCTCAACGGCTTCTTCAATATCGGCTTTTCGGAGCTGATGTTCATCTTAATCATCGCAGGGCTATTCCTCGGCCCACATCGTATTCGTGATGTTGCGCGATGGTTGGGCAAGATGGCGGCTCAAACGCGCCAAATCACCCGTCAATTTACCCAACAGTTAGAAGCAGAATTAGATGAATCAGAAGTTGCCGAGTTGCGCGGGGCGATGTCGGATATTCGTTCGTTGCAAAAAGAGGTGGCGGATCTACGGCGCGAGGTGCTGAAAGGCCCGGCCGCCTTGATCAGCGAAAGCAACACGGCCGCGACCAAAATCAAGAAAGACATCAATAGCTTGCAGCAAGAATTGGATGACCTTGACAAAACGATCAGCGATGAAACTCAGATGATTGACCTGTCAGATGAAATTGCGATGGAGATCGATAGCTTGCAACAAGAACTGGATGACCTTGACAAAACGATCAGTGAAGAAACCCAGACGATTGGGCTGCCTAATGTGGTTGAAGTAGAGGATGATCCTGCAATATGAGCAAAGCAAACGCCAGCACAAACAAAAAAACAGACGAAGCATTTGATGCAATGTCGATTCTCAGCCATCTGAATGAGTTGCGGATTCGCGTGACCCATGCAATGGTTGGGCTGTTAGTGACGACAGCGATTGCACTCTTTTTCACCCAGACATTGCTGCAAGTGGTATCGCAACCATATTGCGAAGGACTGGTACTGCCAAACAGTGTGCCTGATGAAGATTGCGCCCAACAATTGATCACGCTTAGCCCCACAGAAAATATCGAAATCTATTTCAAGCTGGCTTTGACGGCCGGGGCGATGTTGGCGATGCCGTGGTTTTTATTGCAAGCATGGAAGTTTATTGAACCGGGTTTGCATCGGCATGAAAAAAAATATGTGTATGTGTTTGTTCCGGCCGCCTCTCTGCTTTTTCTAGCAGGTGCAGCGTTCTCGTGGTTCATCCTGCTTCCGGCCGCCATCAACTTCCTCGCCAACTTTATGTCCGACATCATCACCAGCCAATGGCGACTGGCCGAATATGTCGATTTTGTACGCGACTTCGTGTTCTGGCTCGGTGTCAGCTTCGAGATGCCCCTCGTTTTCTACTTCCTCGCCCGATTTGGGATCGTTTCCTCGCAAGCATTGAAAGAACAATGGCGTTTTGCCATCGTCGGAATCGCCATCATGGCGGCGATTATCACGCCATCAGTCGATCCGGTGACGATGCTGCTGACGATGGCCCCGCTGACTGTGCTGTATATCTTTAGTATTTTCCTGTCGATTATTGGTTATCGACAATTTAATCGTGCAGGGCTAAATCGAGACGAATAGGGCTGATTGTTTGCTCCTTAATCTCCAAATTAAAAATCTGGTAAAGTTCTGGCGTGAAGCAGCTTTCTTTTCTTGCCGTTCTTTTTGTGTATGCGGGGCTGGCGGTGGCGTACAGCATCGTGGTGCCATTGGGCGAGACACCGGATGAGACGGAGCATTTTCGTTATTTCCAACATATTGTGACAACGGCCGAATTACCGATTATGGTAGCCGATTATGACGCGAACGTGACGATTGAGGCACACCAACCACCGTTGCTTTACATGGTCGGCGCGGGGTTGTTCGGCCGCTTTGCCCCCGATCCGGCCGATGGGCTGGTACACAACCATTGTTTTAGCTATCAATTTGATGATCCCGGCCGTCAAAATGCGTATTTGCACAACGCCAGCGAATGGCCGCCCCAAACGGGCATGGCACGTGCCTTTTATGCGCTGCGCTGGCTATCTGTCGGCATGGGCATGATCACCCTCTGGATCGCGTGGCGCTTGGCTTATTTACTGACTGACGATCACAGCATCGCCCTTGCCACGGCCGCGCTGCTCGCCTTCAATCCACAATGGCTTTTTATCACGTCTAGTTTTAACAATGATGTGCCAAGCACAATGCTGGGCGGCGCGGCGATTTGGCTGGCGGTGCTGGGGGCAAAACACGGCCGCTACCGTCACTTTCTCCTACTGGGCAGCATCTTGGGCGCGGGCATCCTGAGCAAATTCTCTCTGATCGCGTATCTGCCTCTGGCTGGATTGGCGATATTGTGGGCAGCGTGGCTGCGGCCGCACGGCCGTATTCGCACCCTGCTTGTTTCTGGCTTGCTCGTGTTTGTTCCGGTGCTGCTCATCGCTGGGTGGTGGTATGTTCGTAATGGGCAACTGTATGGCGATCCGCTAATGTGGGAGATAACGCTGGCGGCAAAGGGGGCGGTGATTGCGCGGGACGGTACGCTGACGCTGGCTGATATTTGGGCGTTTGCGGTGCTACATTTTCGCTCGTATTGGGCGTGGTTTGGCTGGCTCAATGTGCGGCCGGGCGCGTGGGTACATGCTCTGTATTTGCTGTTTGTGCTGGCTGGCTGTGTCGGGCTAGCGCGGTGGCGCAACTGGTGGAAAACGCCGTTTTGGGTGTTTCCGGGGCTGGCTGTACTGGCGGTGTATGCGGCGTTGCTGCAATACATTCGTACTATCAATTGGACAGGCTATCAGGGGCGGCTGGCATTTACGGCCGCTGTGCCGATTGCACTGTTTTTGGCGGTGGGATGGTCGATGCACGGCCGCAAACCATTACGCACAATCACCATCCTGCAACCCATCGCGCCACTACTGCTCCTCATTTTTGTGATTCGCCCAGCGTATGATCGCGCTCACCTTTTTTCGCCTCCACCAGCCGCCCAGCTTACGTGCGCCCGTTTTGCAGACGGCTGGCAATTAGAAGCGATGACGGCCGATGAGACGATTGCGCCGGACAAAATAAGGGTGACGCTACATGGGTTTGGCTTGCAAACGGGAGATGGTCAGATCACGATCTCGCTGCTGGCGGCCGATGGCTCGCGGCTGGCTGAAACGGCCGTGCAGCACGCTTGGCAAGCGGGAGCGGCCGATGAGGTAACAGCCATGCTGGATGTTCCGGCCGTGTCTGCGCCGCTCCACGCCTTTGTGCAAGTGAGCGTGCGCGACAATACGGCTACCAGCGCAACAGGGCGTGTACTGGCAGTGCCGCACACAGCAGGTACGACCAGGCTTATGCCTGCAACACCAGAAGTGATTCCGGCCGATGCGCTGCCGCTTGATGTTGCGTTTGGGGAACAGATCAAGTTGACGGCCGTGCGCTTCGATGCGGAGACAGTGACCGTTTGGTGGCAGGCGCTTGATGAAATAACGGCCGACTATACGGTGTTCCTGCATCATGTTGACGACGATGGGCAACTATTGGCACAAGCAGATCGGCCGCCCACGAACGGCCGTTTTCCCACGACAAGCTGGCGCACGGGGGAGGTGGTAAAAGACACGCATCCATTCGCTGTACCGTCGGGGAGCAGGCTGGCAATTGGATTGTATACGGCCGAGGGACGGCTGGCGGCCGTGCGTGATGGGGTGGTGTTGCCGGACGGCCGTTTTGTGCTGACAGTGCCATAAACCAGAGAGAAAACAGGCTAAATCAAAATATGACCTCTTGTTCATTACATCGTTCGGGTGCGATCACCTTGTCTTGTGAAATTTGGTACAATTAGCGACGATACAATTTTGGAAGGTAAAAACTTTATGTCTCTCTCAAATACACATGCTCCGACAATCAGCTTACGCGAAACATGGCGCGGTCATCTACAGACGGCCGTGGTGCTGTTCAAATTGCGCGTCGTCTCCTTGCTTTTGATGGCATCCGTCGGAGGCGCATTCCTGGCGGCCGATGGCTGGCCCGGTTTTGGCGCACTGTTTTTGGTGCTGCTCACGGGTGGAATGTCGGCCGCGGGTGCGAGCTGTCTCAATCAATACATCGAGCGCGAGAAAGACAAAAAGATGACGCGCACCCGCAAGCGGCCGTTACCGGCTGGCACAATCGATCAGCAGTGGGTGCCATTTGCTGGCATCAATTTAATCGTGCTGGCGTGTATCATCGCCGCCCCTTTCCAAATCATGCTATCGGTGTGGTTGCTCATCGGGGCGATCATTTATGTGGTGATCTATACGATATGGCTGAAGCCGCGTACTTTGCTCAATATCGTGATCGGGGGTGCGGCCGGAAGTGCGGCCGTGATGAGTGGTGGCGCGGCCGTGGGCGACTGGCAAAACCAGGGCGTAATCGTGTTGGCGTTGATGCTGTTTTTGTGGACACCCTCCCACTTTTGGAGCTTGGCGATGTTGTATCGGGATGATTACATGCGGGCAGATGTGCCGATGTTGCCGACGCAGATGTCGATGGGCAGCGCGGCATGGTGGGTGCTATCACACACATTGCCAACCGCTATCGCGGCGTTGTTGCTCACCGTTGTGCCAGAGTTGGGTTGGCTTTATTTTGTGCCTGTGCTTTTTGCTTCGGCCGATATGGTGCGCCGCAATGTGCGTCTTATTCGCCAGCCTACGCCAGCCAATGCGCGTTCCTTTTTCATCAGTTCGAACATTTATTTGACGATTGTGTTGGTGGCGATTTGTGTTGATACGGTGCTTACGTCGTTCTTTTAGCATAAACACAAGACGAGACGCAGGAAGGCAAGACGCAAGACGAGACGCAAAATCTTGCGTCTCTACAATAATGATAAGGGGCGGGGTAAATGAATCGTAAAAATTGCTCCTTCTTCTAGCACACTGTCTACTGTTATTTCCCCATTGTGTATGGCAACAATCTCTTTGAGGATGCTCAACCCTAGCCCAGAGCCGGGAACATCATGGGCATTACTGCCCCGATAGAGTCGGTCAAATATCTTTTGTCGCTCGTCGGCCGGAATGCCCCGCCCAGAGTCGCGCACACGCAAAATAAGCTGGTCGGCGGCTTCATCGTCGGCCGTTTCTATCGCCACATACCCTTTGCTGGTGTAGGTCAGTGCATTTTTAATCAAAATTTCGAGCATTTCAGCTAATTGAATACGCGAGCCAGTTAAGATCGGCTGCGATGATTCTAATTGTAATTGCAGAGCGAGTTGTGCATCCTCAAAACGCGCCTGATAAAGACCGATCTGATCGTGGATCAATTGGTGCAGATCGACCGTATCTTCTTTATCAATCGTATTTTGTAGCCGCCCCATATCTAGGCGTGTCAGTCGCAAAATATCGCCTACAAGCAATTCAAGTCGTTCTACCTCCCGGTGCATGGTTGCCAAATAACGCGCACGACGCTCTTCTTTGCCACGCTCCAAAAGAGTGAGATAGAGCTTGAGCGACGAAACGGGCGTGCGTAATTCATGTGAAACATCAACCACGAATTTATCTTTCATACGGTCTAATTCAAGGAGTCGTTCATTGGCATCATTCAGTTCACGATTACGATGTTTCAATATCTCGTTATTTTCATGTACACGTTCATGTAAGGTGTTGGCATGTTCTTTGAGGTCTTCGTATGTTCTTACATTGCTCAATGCAAAGGACATTTGGCTGGCAACGGCCGCAAATGTTTCTAAGTCAGCTTCTGTAAATTCAGGCTGACCCGAGAGACGGCCGAGTCCGATTGTGCCTATCACCCTCCCCTGATTGATAATCGGCGCGATCATGACAGAACCGATACCCTCATGCTGTCGTCGTGCTTGCACAGCCGGAGATTCACGCAGGTCAGGCACATTACCCAAAGATAACTGGGCTTTCTTTTCACGAATGGCGTATCCTGTGATCCCCTCCATCAATTCATGATATGAATACCCTATTCCGGCAGGTTCTATACTTTTTCCAGTCTCTCTGCGTATACTCTGCTCACTATCATAATTAGCTGAAATAATCTGCTCATTCTCCACATCCAAAATCTGATAGCTTGAACTATATGCATCAAACGCACACACGATATAGTCAATGATTGCTTGAACCATCTCGCCCGAATTTTCGGCCGTGATCATCAATTGCGCGGTATCGAGCATAATGCGCGAATAAGAGAGTGCCGTTTTTGTCTCTTCTTGTAGCCGCATATTACGGATGGCGACAGATGCCATCTTGGCCGTTGCTTCCAACAAGGCCAAATCTTGAACGGTATACGCCTCTGATTGTAGTGAGCGCACAACAGTCAGGGTGCCGATCACACCATCTTCATAGATAAGCGGTGCAACCATAATCGCGCCCGTCTTCGACTCACGCCGTCGTCGTTGAATATCAGGGGCTTCGCGTGGATCGTCTATGCCTTCGGGCGAAATAACTGCCTGTTTTGTCCTGATTACGTGACCGGTCAACCCATCGATCAACCCCTGATATGTGTAGGCAGGAGGGCGATTGTGATATGAGAACCAAACCGTATCTACGCAAACTTCGAGTACCTGCTTCTGCGGTATATCCAGCATAATGGCTACGCCGGAATCACTATTCAGCTTTTCAACCACAGAATCGATAATGGTGATCAGTAGCTGCCGGAGACCTTGTGTCGTGATGATCGCCTGGGCCGTATCGAGCAAAATGTTGGTGCGTTGTAGGTTGCTCTTGACATCTTGGAACAAGGTGGCTGTTTTCACGCCCACGGCCGCCAAGTTTGCAATCGCAGTTATGATGGCTGCATCATGTTCCGTAAAGGGTGGGTGATTTGTGGTGCGCGTCAGCGTTAATGTCCCTAACTTATCATCAAGGTGATACAGAGGGGCAACCAATATCTGAGGTGAACCATTTGCGAAACGTCGTTTTTGCACACGCAACGATTCACGTGGGTCTGGATAATGACCACTTGAAATAGCAGTTTCTTGGTTATCTAATACCCATCCAGTTAACCCTTCCATCAGTTCGTCATAATCACGGCTAAATGTGGCTGTCTGGTTTGCATTTTGCCGAGCATTTGTGCAGAAACGCACGGCTTTTTCCTCAAAGTCAAATACATAGAAAACACCCCGACTTGCATCTAGTAAGGCAACTGTGTCATCTATAATTTTTTGCAAAACGGTATCCACACCATCAAACGCGACAAGTGAATGAGCGGTACGAAACAAAGATTCCATGCGTTGGACAGAGTCAGTGGCGCGTGTAAAGAGGCGAGCATTTTGAATGGCAAAAGCCAACTGATTAGCGACTGTTTGCAACATAGCTGCATCATCGACTGTCAAAAAAGTGTGAAGGCTACGATGAATGAGGCTGATCGTGCCTAAAACAGCTTCTTGAAAAACAATCGGGACAACGATTACGCTACCAACACCATCTGTTTGCAAAAGCTCTTGTTTGATAGACTCATTATGGAAGGGTACGGCCGGGGCGATCACGGCCGCGTTTTTATTTTCACATACCGATTGCACAACAAGCTCTAGCACATTATCAAATCGAATCCGATCATCTAAATAAAGTTGACCGCGTATAGATTGCGTTCCATTGATCAAAGTGATTTGGCATGAGGTAATGTTGAAATGGGATTGAATGTAGGTGGTGATATTCGCTAAAATCGCATCCATATCTTGCCCAGAGGCGAGTGTTGCGATGGAGTCGGTGAGTAAGTTCACCAGTTGCATACTGTGTGCAGCGTGTTGCTTAGCCCGATTTTCCAAAAAGTTGAGCGTGAACAAAGCGGCCGCATGACGCATGATAAACAAGTGACGAATGTCATACCCCGATTCAGTCGGCCATGTAAAAACGATACGGCCGATATGTTGCTGCTCTTTGTGTAAAGGGAGGCTAACAAGCGACAAAATATCTTCCGATAGATCGATCCAATAACTTAATGGCTCATCAGCGGCCGATATAGATGGGGTAAGGCGCGTATTTTTCCAATTAATGTCCCCCCCCACGCTGATCGGCGCAGGCATACGCTTAATAAAATCAAGGCGTGATGTATATGGTTCAATCGCATAGCATTCAAACGATGTTTGCTTGTCATCCAAAAGGATTAAAAATATCGACCCGCACCCCAGCATTTTTCGCAATGATTCAGACACTTGCTGGAAGCCAACAAGCGGATCATCATACGTCATCAGTTTTTCGAGAAAGAATGCAGCATCTTTGCGATACCGCGCAGTTGTAAACAGATGTTTGCCTAAGTTGCTATAAGATATAAGCAAGCGAGCCATATCTGGCGGTGGGCGTTTAATATTGAGAAAAGTGACCGCCCCGGCCGCCAGCAATTGCTCCTCCAACCCCGATGATATCTCACCATCAGCCACACAGAGTACAACTGTCTGGTCTACATACGTTTCGATATGCTGGAATACGTTATCAAGTGTGGCATCAATGAGAATAGGTATACCGGGAATTACACCAGATGATGCGTCAATTATAACAATGTCGAGTCCAGACAATAAAAGTTGTTGATGCAGAAGAGGCGCACCAACATAGCGAAATACCTCAACTGTTTGTTTGCTCTCCAACCTTGCTACATCTTTCATTTGTTTTCATTCTTTCCCTCATGCCCCTCATTTTTATCTATGCACACTACAATAATAACAATTATCCTCTCTCTTGGATATGCTAATTAAGTATTAGTGGCAATCTTTTGTATTTGTGTCAGTAAAATCTGTTCGAGCATAGGGTCTAGCTCAAGAGGGCCCGCATTGGTTAGCAGTTTATAGTTAGGGCTAGGGTTATAGGTATCGACCAAAATCTCACCATTCCGCACACCGTACCAGCCCAAGCAGTCCTCGAATGGCGGCCGTTCACCCTGGTTGATCGAGCGGCGATCCATCACGTAGACGGGGCCGTTCTGCACTTTTTCCGCCTGTTGTTGTGTCACGGGCAGTTGATGGGCGTGTTCCGCAATAATAGTATGTAAAAATGTAAGAAAAGCGTCATTGGGTGTAAATAAATCGACAGTCATTTCCGGCCGATTGGGGTCTACTTCTCCCAAGACAGCTTCTGTTGGCAATCCGGCCGTGTCAACCGCATCCGGCGGCAGCAAAGACAGCGCAGCCATACGGTGTCCTTCCATATTGATTTGATATACATACAATTCGAGCATACTATAATTAGAACATAATGCTTGATGATTGGGTAGGGTATTTTTAAGGGTTGAGGATAAGAAAAGAAAGGTAACATAGTTATACACATAATAGATATTTATTTAGTATGTAGTAGTAGGGGCTGTGGATTTGTGTATAACTAATTTTTTCCCGTACATCCTGGGGTAATTGCATGAGATCGCCTGGATGTTTGACAGAATGACATTGCACCGAAAACAGCAACTGTGCATAACCTCTTGTTAGGCTGTGTATACCCAAAAATGGCAAAATTACCTTATTTTTATACAAATGCCCATATATGGGGTAGCTATTTTGTTCGGCGTAACATCTCGTGATCCAGTTATCCACATTCACGATCAGTTATCCCCGCTAATAAGGGGGTTGTCCACACCTTTAGGCGGTCATCGGCCGCACACAATGCTAAAATCCACTTATGAGCAATCAAAACCAATCAGACCACCCCCCATATATGCGGGTACTACAGGCGATCCTATACCCTATCCTGGCGGCCGGGATTGCGGCATCGGCTGTGGATAACTTTGTACAAGCCGGAAATTCTCCCATTGTGTTTCTTTCGGTACTTGGTGTTATCAGTTTTTTGCTGGGGATAAAGTGGTATGGAACGGCCGAAATGGGCATCCGTGGCGGTCGGCCGCTCATGTCTGGACTCAGCTTTGCCTTCCTCGGTTGGCTCGGCATGTTGGTGGCGCGTTTCCTCTCCGTAGGCTGGAATCCAGCACAGATAGGCGAAAATCTGGGGATAACCTTCCTATATCTGTTGATAATCCAGGCGATATGTGTACAACTTTGGTCGTATGGTCTCCTTTTTCGCGCCCTCGCCGCATGGCGCAACCCACAAACAGCCACCCTTTTTAGCGGCATCGCCTTCGGTTTACTCGCCTACTATTGTTATCCAGAGACATATCCATTCTCATTAAGCGTCTTGTGGACAATAGTGTGGGGTTTTATGTATGCGATTATCCGGTTGCGAACGGGGAGTTGGCTTGGTATTGCGCTGGTGCAAGCGATGCAGACACTTTCTGTTTGGTATATTTTGCCGCCAGTCGAGCCGATGCCCCCGGCCGAAATGCTCTCTTTCTACTGGCTGATCGGTATTAGCGGCGTTGTTTTTTTGCTGGTGACATGGCGATTGATGCCCAAATATAAGAGCGATCTGCGTGTGTGAACATATTGATCGATG
>CALECP010000293.1 GCA_937949915.1 uncultured Anaerolineae bacterium | reverse complement strand
CCGGTCGGCAAAATGGCGTTCGGTGATTTGGTCAAAACGAGCTTCGGGCAATTGCGTCGCACGATGGGCAACATCCGCAAGTTCAAAGATTTATTCCGCTTCCTCGTTTCTTTCCTCATCTATAACGATGGTATCAACGCTGTTATTTCTATCGCTGTTATCTATGGTGCAGAGCTAGGGTTTGATTCGACGCAGTTAATTCTAGCGATTTTATTGGTGCAATTTGTCGGCATTCCCTACAGTCTTATTTTTGGCAGTCTGCCCCGTACGGGGGATGCACGGCAGCCAAAATATGTGGCGTTTGTTCTCTACAATTTGATCATGTTGCCGCTAGTCGGTATTTTGGCGCGTAATTTACTTGCGCCCGATCAAGTGGGGGTCGAATTGCCTGATTATGCCCAAATAGGCGAGTTTGTGGGGCAGGGGATTTACGCGCCCGACGAGATCGATCAAACAGGTGCATGGCGCACGGATAGCGTGGCGGCCGACACGGCCGGAACAGAAACCGATCTCCCCCTCATCGTCAGCAACGACATCGGCAACCGTGCCGCGCTCACCTTCAACGGCCAGAATGTAGAAGTCGATTACAACGCAGGCCCCGACATGGGTGAAATCGCCTTCTTGATAGACGGGCAGGAAGTCGAGCTAGTCGATGCCCAATCAAAAACAGTGCGCTACGGCGAATCAGTGGTTGTTTCGGCCGACGATCCGGGCGAACACACCCTCGTCATCGAACATCGATCCGGCAGCAACTTAGCTATCGGCGAGATCGATGTCAAATCACCCGCACGGCAAAGCAATCTCGGTTTGATGCTCGGTTTGCTGGTGGCGACACAGGTCGTCGGGCTGGCATTCGCATGGCTCACCGGCAACCGCTTCTTTACCGGCATAGCCAACTGGCTCAACACCAAACGCAGCATCACGATGGCGATCATGTTCTATTTGGTGATTGCCGTCTGGGGCTTCATTCTCAATTCGGCCGTTGAATTTTGGTTTCTCGCCTGGATGGTCGCAACGGTACAAGGCGGTAGCCAAGCGTTGAGCCGCAGCCTGTACGCCAGTATGTCGCCCAAAGCGATGAGCGGCGAATTTTTCGGCTTCTACAGCATTTTGTCGAAGTTCGCCTCGTTCCTCAGCCCATTGATCTTTGTGCTGTCGGTAGCGATTTTCGATAGCAGTCGCCCCGGTATTCTCAGTCTAGTCGTCGTGTTCTTGATCGGGTTGTACCTACTCGGCCGGGTCAATGTCCCCGAAGGCCGCGCCGTCGCTAAGGCGGAGGATGTAAGGCTGGCCGGCTTAACAAAATGATGCTGGCGCGGATGGAATCGTTCAATGAAACACGGCCGAAAAAACGGCCGCGCTTTCGTCTTTTTGGGTTGACCGGCCGCAACCGGGCTGTTTGGCTGGCGGTGGGGTGGACGGCCGTCTTTTTGGGCTGGCTGGCGGTGCGTATGCTGGTACGGCCGACCCAACTATTTCCCGCCGCGCTCAACGATTTTCTACTGCTGATCGAATTTGGCGCGGCGATCACGCTCGTTATTCTGTGGACAACCCTCTACTGGCAACGCGCCCGTGCCAGAACAGAGGCAAAGCTGCTGGTACGGCCGCTCGTTCCCGCCCTCTCGCGTGAGGAAATGTATGCCCTGACCCCGGCCGAATTTGAGGCGTTTGTGGGCAAACTGTTTACGCAAAAAGAGTACACTGTGACCATGCGCGGCCGGACTGGCGATCTGGGTGTTGACCTCGAAATCGAGCGGGACGGCCGTCAATCTATCGTGCAGTGCAAACGGTATCAAAACACAGTCGGGCCTGACATCGTGCGCGAACTATATGGCACACTGCTGCACGAGCGCGTCAGCCATGCGTACTTGGTTACATCGGCCGATATTTCTCCGGCCGCTCGTGCCTGGGCGCGGGGCAAACCGATGACGCTGATCGACGGCGACACCCTCGCCCAAATCGCAGGCGAATTGGCGACGATAGACGGATCGCTTTACTTATCCCAACGCACTCCCTAAAATCACAGACGCTATGATTGGCGCAGATATTTTGACATGGCTCGGCCGTTTCGTGATCGCCCTCCTCATCATCGGAGTGGGTGCGCTGTACGGCCGGGGCTGGGCAAACCGCCAAAAAGAAGCGCGGCCGCCCCACCGTTGGCAATCAGCCACCTTCGTCCTCGGTCTCTCGCTTGCCGGGTTCACACTGGTCTCCGAATTTGTCACACTGGCCGCCACCTACTACAGCGCACGGGAAGTACAGCACATTTTGATCACAGGCATGGTGCCATTGCTCCTGCTTATCTCCGATCCCTTTGTCACTATCATGGCAGGGCTACCCGACCACCAGCAACAACGCATCGACAAAAAATGGCAGTCGCCCACCGTGCAAAAATGGGCGCACCGACTGACCGCACCGGGCTTGGTGTGGAGCGCGTTTGTGGTCACATTCTGGCTGTGGCACGACCAAAATTTGATCGCTGCATCGCGTGACAGCGCGTGGGTGCATCTGTTGGAAATCAGTTCGCTTGTCACGATAGGCTGTCTCTATTGGTGGCAGATCGCCGAAGTACGGCCGCGCCTCCATCGGCCGATGAAGGGGCTGTTGCGGTTGGGCTACGTCTTTGCTGGCATGATTCCGATCAAGCTACTGGGGCTATTTCTCCTGTTTGGCAGCGAAACGATTGCTGGCGGCAACGTGACATACAACACGGCCGAACTGCTGCAATTCGGTCACATTATCATCGCGGATCGCAGCTTGGCGGCCGTCATTTTGTGGTTTATCGGGGGCTTTACTTACACCTATTCTGCTATTTTTCTGGCGGGGCGGCAAATGGGGGTAGAAGAAGCGAAACCGACCCGTGCGCGGTCGATTTTGGAGGAAGATGAGACATGGCGCGCACCGGCCATTCGTCGCTAATGGACTCGCATAATGAGTAAAGCAGTTGCCACCAACGACGCGATTTATCTCCACATGGAGCAGCCGGACAACCTGATGTATATCTCCGGTGTGATCACGTTTGCGCGGCCGCTCGATGTGGACGCAGTACAGCGCACGTTTGGCGAAAAACTGCTGAAGTTCGGCCGCTTTCGCCAAATTCCGCAGACCGCCAAAACGTTGAGCGGCTATCGTTGGATCGAAGCAGATCAGGTCGATACGGCCGCCCATTTTCACACCCACGCCCTGCCCACACCGGGCGACAAAGCGACGCTGGAAGCCGCGATCAGTGCGCTGGTCAGCACCCCATTGCCACGCGACAAACCGCTATGGGATATGCACATTTTTCATGGCTACGACGGGGGCAGCGCACTGGTGGCTCGCATTCATCACAGCATTGGGGATGGCATTGCGCTGGTGTATGTGATGCTATCGAGCATGGAAGTGTTTGATGAGGATGAAAATAAAGAGAGCGCACCGACGACATCGCGCAAAAAACGGCCGTCCCTCGCCCGCCAAATCGGCCGTCCTATCGGCCTCGCCATTCGCACCCCGGCCGCGCTAGAGCGCATTCTAACCGCCAAACCAGACCCGCAAACGGTGCTGAAAGGAGAATTGGGCATCGCCAAACATGTTACGTGGTCGCAGCCGATTCCATTACATGAAATAAAGGCGATTGGCAAGTCGGCCGATGCGACCATCAACGATTTATTGTTGACGCTGCTGGCGGGAACATTGCGCGATTATTTGCTGGAGGCGGGGGAAGTGCTGACAGAAGAGATTCATGTGGCGGTGCCGGTCAATGTGCGGCCGATGAGCAAAGCGTATAAATTGGGCAATCAACTGGGGTCTATCTCGCTGGCGCTGCCGATTTTAGAGCCAGATCGCTGGGAACGGCTGCGCTTGCTCAAACAGCGTATGGACGGGCTAAAAACGTCGCCCGAACTGCTGATTTCGTATGCGGCGACGCGCATCATCGGCATGTTGCCAAAGGAACGCGCTCGTACTATTTTGAACAATTCACGTGCCAAAACGTCGGCGCTCGTCTCCAATGTGCCGGGGCCGCGCACCCCGATTGGTCTCGCGGGACAGGCGGCCGACACGCTTATGTTTTGGGGGCCCCTGACGGCGCGTGGCACACTGGGCATCAGCATTATCAGCTATGACGGCCGGGTCAACATCGGCACATTTTGCGACAAAAACGTGATCCCGCACCCTGAAAAAATCATCGACGGCTTCACCGATCAATTCAACGCCTTCCGAGACGATTGGCAAAGGATGTAACGACGAAGGAGTGACTAAAGTCAAAGGCATACAAAGTCAATCACATGTTTCTTATCAAAAGGTCGTTTTCTATATACTATACTGCCCCCCATTGTCAAGACAAAAAATGGTCTAAAATAAGGTTCTCAATAGATGCGTTTTATGAAAAAAGCAAAAAAACTAGCGTGTCAAAACAGACGATGTGACAAATTTCGCATCATCAGCCAATTCACCTATGATGCTACGGTCTTGGCTATTGTAACCAAGCAGGATGGTTTCAAGCGATGTTGCAGTACTACAACGGGGGATCGGACCAATATCTTGCCTAAATGCTACATCCTGCTCTTGATGTCTGATAACGACATCTATTACTAGGGCAGGGCAAGTATCGTTATGATAAAATCGAATATTTCTAATTCCTCGAATTTCAATGCTAGATTCTTCTAATAGAGAGAATTTTTCAAGCCACTCAACCGATGAACCTTGCGAAACAAGCTGGTTTTTTTCTTCCGATAAAATCCATATCAGCTCCGAAGCTGATTGATAATCTTGCTCCGCAAGCAAAGCATAATATGCTTTGGTATGTTTGATCATTTCATACTTCATAAATGGCGCAAAGTTTATTGTGTACAGATAGACAATCGGTAATATTACCACGACACATATAATAGCAAAGATGATTAACTTATTTGATACGGTTTTTTCTTTCATCGTTGGATTTGATTGATTCATTTCATTCATTTGAGCTATCGAGTGAAAGCGAGACTGATAATTACTTCCTATACTACACAAACTTAGTAAGAATCCCTCAAGATTCCAAGTTATCCGTACAGGAACAACTCTAGTTTAAGCTAACTTTTGGCCTCATTAACGACGATTTGCCCCTTTGCGAATGGGTTATAATCGGCCGTCTATGCCATCAACAGTCGATTCGAGCAGAAAACAAATAGCCAGCGCGGCCGCCATCGTCGGCAGTCTGTACATGGTCAGCCGTGTGCTGGGGTTTGTGCGTCAGACGATCTTTGTCTACTACTTTGGCATCGAAACCCCGGCCGCCAATGCGTATTTCCTCGTCTCACCCATCCCCGATCTCATCTTCAATGTGATCGCGGGTGGCGCACTGGGATCGGCGTTTATCCCCACCTTTGCCGCCTACTTTGCAGACGAAGACAACCCCGATGCGGCCGCTGGGTGGCAACTGTTTTCGACGATTGTCAACTTGGTTTTAATCGTCGTCACCGCCGTCTGTCTCATCACGGCCGTCATTGCACCCTGGCTGCTGTCTGTGCTGTACCCCATTCGCATGACCGACCCCACACTGGCGGCCGATGCGGTGTTGCTGCTGCGTGTATGGCTCATTTCTACCGTCATTTTTGGCGCGTCTGGCGTGCTGATGGTCGCCTTAAACGCCCGACAGCATTTTCTCATGCCCGCACTGGCAACTGTCGTGTACAACATAGGCATCATCATCGGTATCATGCTCTTTCAGCCCAATGTGGTGGGCGTGGGCATCGGTGCGGCGTTGGGCGCGTTGGGGCATTTGCTCATCCAGCTACCCGCCCTGCGCCAAGTCGAGGGGTACTATCGGCCGCGCATCGACATGACCCCGGCCGTGCGCCAAGTCGGTGTGTTGATGGCCCCGCGTGTCGCCGGACTCTCCTTTAGCTATCTCAATTTGCTGATCATTCCCCGCCTAGCCGAAGCGATGGAAGCAGGCAGCGAAGGCGCACTCTATCTGGGATCGCGCATCATGTTGCTGCCCCAAAGTGTGTTGGGGCAAGCGATTGGGGTTGCTTCGTTTCCCACGTTTGCCACGCTGGCCGCCCGTGCCGATTATCCCGCCATGCGCCGTATTTTGTCCGATACATTGCGCTTTATTCTCTTTCTCGGTGCGCCGATTGCGGTGGGCATGATGCTGGTACGCAAGCCGTTGATCGGGCTGGCGTTCGCCTACGGCCGGGGCGATCAAGCCGGTACGATCAACATGGTCGCTTGGGCGTTGCTGTTTTACGCCACCGCGCTGATCGCCCTCTCGCTGCTAGAGGTACTGGTTCGCGCCTTTTACGCGCTCAAAGATACATGGACACCGGTGCTGGCGGGGGCGGTGCAAATGGTGCTTTTGCTTGGGCTGGGCGCGTGGCTCGGCCGGGTCGTTTTTCCTGCCAATGGGTGGCTGGCGTTGGGCGGTGTTGCGTTGGCGTACACGATTGCCAATTGGGTAGAGGTGGCGATTTTGCTGCTGTTGCTCCGGCCGAAAATGCACGGGATCGGCGGCCGGATTTTACTCGATGGCAGTTGGCGCATTTTAGCAGCTAGTGGGGCGATGACGGCCGCTGTCTGGTTGGTCACGCTCACCATCGGTGGCTGGACGGGGCGCATCGGCTACATCGGGCAATTGGTTGTGAGCGGCGTTGTGGGGGCAGGGGTGTATGCGGCCGCCTGTCACTTTCTCCGCCTCCGCGAGTTTGGGCAATTGATGGCGATGGTGCGGCGCGGCCGTTGACGGCCGAAGAAACGAAAATGCGGCCGGTTTGTCACAGATCACCATCGCTGACCGTTGATCAATCGTAGGTTTGCAACACGCATACTATTTGGTACTCTAGTCACGTTAAGGGTTGGGGTGATAACCGCCCACAAAAATTATAGGAAAAATATAATAAGGCTCTTTGGGAATTCATGTGTTGACATTAGGCATGGTTGAAGGGGATGTTCGCTTATGCTGCTTGCGGACGAATAGACGTAAGCGGCGTGTCAATGTATCCAAACGCTTAATCCCATAACATCGTCGCGTGAGAACTCGCAGTTTGTTGTTGAATCCCTCAACGAATCCACTGTTGGCTCGTCTGTGGAAATAATTTATGATC
>CALECP010000292.1 GCA_937949915.1 uncultured Anaerolineae bacterium | reverse complement strand
CCTCATGATGATGTTGTGGATGAGTATGTCTATTGCTGTATCTGCCCAAGCAGAAACTGACATACCTGACGCGATCCTTGATGCGTTGGCAAGTGATTTTTCGGAGCAAGTAGGCGTTCCCATCGAGGATGTTGCTGTCGTTTCTGTTGAGCCGATCACATGGCCGGATGGCGGGATGGGATGCCCACTGCCACCAGATGTAGGTGTGATAACGGTGTTGATCGATGGGTATGTTGTGACATTGCAAGCGGGTGAGAGTTCAATTGCGTACCATGTTGATGAATCAGGGTATATAGGATGCTCGTTTGACTTAGAATCGCCTGAGATTCCAACGGATATCTTTGATATGTTAGCAAGCGATTTTTCGGAGCGAGCTGGGGTTCTCGTTGAAGATATTAGCCTTGCCTCGGCCGAGGCTGCCACATGGTCAAACGGTGGGATGGGATGCCCGGGGCAAATTGATGTGACATTCGGCTTTGTTGATGGGTATATTGTTACTTTGCAAGCGAGTGAATCTTCAATTGTGTATCATGTCAGTGATACTGGGAATGTGGGTTGTTCTATATTTGAGAATGAAGTGACACTTTCGTTTTTGGGCGATCAAGGAAATTTGGTTCCTACGGCCGTCTCTTTTTCAGGGCAAAGGACAATCGGAATGAGCGCAATAGGATCATTAATGGTGGCTGCACTTTTAATCTCAATGCAGGTAATCGTTGTTTATCGTCAATCCTGATTGTCTGACGAACTGAATAATCCTAGTACAATCGCTGTCTATGGATATAGCAATTATCGGTGCGGGGGTGACGGGGTTAAGTGCGGCATGGGCGTTGCAGCAGGCGCGACCTGATCTTCGTGTAGGGGTGTTTGAGGCGGCCGGGGTGGCAGGTGGCAAATTGCGGACGGAGCGCGTCGATGGGTATGTGATCGAGGCGGGGCCTGATTCGTTTTTGTCGCGCAAGGCGGCCGGGGTGGGGTTGTGTCAGGAATTGGGGATTGCTGATCAATTGATCGGCCGTGTGCCAGAGAACCGCGAGACGTTTATCAAGATCGACGGCCGCTTGCATCGGTTGCCGGAGGGGCTGACGGGGCTGGTGCCGACGAACATGAACGCGCTGGCGGACAGTGATCTTCTGTCGGCCGCGGGGGTGGCACGATTCGGGCAGGAGCGCGAGATTGCGCCATTAGCGGGTGGTGTTGAAGAATCGGTCGAGGCGTTTTTGGTGCGGCGGTTCGGCCGGGAGGCGTACACACGGCTGATGGAGCCGTTGATGGGGGGGATTTATGGCGGCCGGGCTGATTTGTTGAGCGTGGATGCGATCTTTCCGCAATTGAGACAACTTGAGCAAACGGCCGGGAGTGTGCTGGCGGGGCTGGCAGAGCGGCCGCCGGTGTCTCAATCGGGGTCTGCTTACCCGCCGTTTGTGTCGTTTCCCGATGGGATGGCGACGTTGATCACTGCCTTGCTGACCCAATTGACTTGTCCCATTTACACCAATACGCCGATTGTGCATATCGGCCGTGAACATGGCAACTATGTGTTGACGACTGCCATTGAACAAGAAAAAATCACGACTGATCGGGTGTTGATCACGACGGGGGGCGATGTGGCGGCTCGGTTGGTGCGGCCGTTTGCGCCTGCTTTGGCGGATCGGTTGTCCGCTATCGACTATGCGTCGTCGGTGCTGGTGACGGTGGCGTATCGGGGGACGGCGCGGGGGTATGGGTATGTTGTGCCGCGCAGCGAGGGGAGCGCGGTGCTGGCGTGTACGTTTTCGTCGAATAAGTGGGCGGGGCGTGCGCCGGAGGGGATGGTGCTGGCGCGGGTGTTTGTCGGCCGCTTTGGCATAGATGCGACGGCGTGGTCGGATGAGAGGTTGCTGGCATTGGCGCGGGAGGCATTGGGATTGACGGCCGCGCCTGTGCTGACGCGCATAGATCGCTGGCACAACGGAATGCCGCAATACACGCTGGGGCATTCTGCACGGATGGCGCACATCGATCAATTGGTGGCGGCGCAGCCTGGTTTGTTGATGGCGGGGGCGTTGTGGGGTGGCGTGGGTATTCCTGACTGTATTCGGTCTGGGCAAGCGGCCGCGGGGAAGTTGGTGGTGTAGCTCAGTCAAACCATCTGCACACCATCGGCGATTTGTTGCACGAGGCTCGCCCGGTGTTGGAAACACACGGGCTGTCTGATCGACTTACGTCGCTGCAAAAAACCCGTTTCAAACGGGTTTCAGTCGGCGTAGCAGCCGGTTTCAACCGGAGCGGTAACGAGTAAAACGCTTGGCTTGGATGGTATTAACTCCGTATTTACTCAACCGCATACTCATATCCGGTGCGCTGCGTTGTGATCGGGGTGAGACCTGAGACGGTGATCACGACCTCGTTTCCGGCCGGATCGATCTCAAATACGCCGTTCTGCTCATCATCTAGTGCCAGTGTTTCTACCTGCACCTCATCGCCCAAATAAATAGCTTGCAAGAGATATTGTTGGGGCAAAACGTTGGTGTGACGCACCCAGCCAGCACCCTGCCACTCCCCTTCGCCATCCTCAAAATCTTCGCTGTAATCGAGTTCGGGAATGGTGATGTCGTCAATCGCCCAACCTGCTTCAAATACCGCTTGGTCGGTGACATATTCAAAGCGCACGAGAATGTCTTGCCCGATGTAGTCGCTTATGTCGATGCGGATTTGTGTCCATTCGCCATGTGTGCCTGCGCCGCTGTTGCCTGTGTACGCATAGCCAAAATTATTGCCCTGCGGATCGGCGGCCGTAGCGTAAAACGGGTCTGCCAGCATTTCCCATTGTGTGCCACCATCGGCCGAAACCAGTACATAGCCATAATCCCAGCCT
Source organism: uncultured Anaerolineae bacterium (assembly GCA_937949915.1). GTDB lineage: Bacteria > Chloroflexota > Anaerolineae > Promineifilales > Promineifilaceae > CALECP01. The sequence continues at coordinate 7,038 of CALECP010000292.1, read as the reverse complement.
GCTTCGATTTCGTACCATGTCCAAAATTCGAGGGTGGCGGTGGTGACAGCGGCCGCGCCCAGATCAAACGCTTTTGTCAACGACATATCAGAACGGTCGGCCGGATACGTTGTCCAAAAATAGTCGCCACTGTGCGGGGCAATATCGAGCAACGAGACCTGTGTCGAGCCAGTAAACGAAAAGCTGAAGGGGGCATCTTGGTCGATTTTAAGGTAATCAGTACCGTACTGACTGACGGTTGCATTGGCGGTGCTGGGAACGGTTACGGCCGTCTCTGGCAGGGCTTCCATCGTCACTGTTTCATACATCCAGGGGGCGGCCGCCTTGCCGATACTGGTCAAATAATTGGCGATGATCCAGTCCCCGAAAAATTGATCGGCCGTCATGTCGTGCGCCGCCAGCATCGCATCGTATGCCGGGAAACCGTTCGCCGCGTTTTGTACCACCTCTTTCGTTGCCGCCTCTCCAAATCGATCCAGCACATACTGATTGAACAAATACGATGCGCCATAATGGGGCAAATCTTCATGCGTCCCGTGCGACCAATCGTTGAGCTGGACATCGGGCAATTGCGCGAACTGCTTCACATTGGCTACTTCTATGCCATTGACCGCATTCGATAGTTCTGCAAACCCTTCGTCTACCCACGAAAATTCATTGTGGTCGATAGTGTCATGAATCAAATGCTGCAATTCGTGGGCGATAGTGCCGTAGTAGCTGTCTTCTGCCACTTTGGCGCGGTCGATGCTGATGTAGATCATTTCGCGCTCATTGGAGTATGGGTTGACTCCTTGGGGAACGCGGTCGCCATTAAAAAAGTAGCCTAGTGCGGCCGTGCCGTCCCCTGTGTCGCCGATGGCATCGAGGTGCAAGATATTGAGGCGGCCGTCGCCGTCGATTCCTTCTGATTCTGTGCCGAACAGATTGCGTGTAGTGGGCAACAGGCTGTTTTCTAGGTGGTCGGCCGCGTCCAGTAATTTAGCATCGCTCACTTTCGCGCCTTCCGCTATCCACAAATTAAGCGCGTCTGACTGATAGCGTAGCGTCGCCTCTATTTGTTCATTAAAGGTCGCGTTGCGAAGAAACCAAAATGTTTCTACATCCCCTTCTTCGTTCTGGGGCGGTTCGGGTGGGGTCAGGTCTGCTTGGGTCAACCGGGCGGCTAAGTCGGGCAGGATGGCGGGAGGGGGATCGGCCGCTTCGAGTGCGGTCAATGTCTCCAGTGCATGGTCGGGTACGGCCGCGGCCACGACATCCAACAGTTCTTCTTCGGGAATGTCCAGCTTTTGCTGGCAACCCAACAAACTACTCCAAACGATCAATACAAGGAATCCAGCGCGTTTTATCATAGGCTCATTTTCTCCAGGCAAGAATTATAAGCATCCCGTGAGCATGATCACCCGATTAACTTGATCACACATCAATTTCACATGAAGTAGCGGCCGTTATCTATGCTACAATGTGGCGATGAGTAATACGATGACATTTGATGCCGTTGTGGATATAAAAGAGGGGTCGCTTATCATCCCGCGTACTTATCGTGAGGCGTTGATCGCGCTGGCCAAGCAGGGGCATGTGCAAATCACGATCCGTGCGGCCGAATCCACAACACCACAGCTTGCACCCAACATAGATCGTTGGCACGAAACGCATGAGACATTGCTCGCTTATTTGCTCGACAACCCGATCTCGACACATGAAGATATGACGGCCGATGAGCCGATTCGGATGACGCGAGAAGCCCTTCATGAACGATGAATTAAGATGGCTGTGTAACATGTGTTACCTTCTTCACTTCGGCATCGCATAATTTGTGATCAAACCTCCCATTACAAAGCAATCAAATAACGGCAATAAGCTACGCCTCCGCACGATTGGCGACTGTTTACTTTGCCAATAATTATCCAATTTTGTCGATTTTTAGATTGGTTGTCGATTTTTGACTATCTCATCCGTCGGTACAGTAAAGGGCGCAAACAGCAGCCCAAACAATTATCATAACGAGGTATACGAAATGACAGAGCAAACCAGTTCAAACACACGAGTCACTATGCTACAAGCCCAAATCGGCGGCGCAAGCCAAACGTTGCTGGCAATGATCGCCGAGATACCAAATGATGTCCTTCACAGCCAGCCATCTGGCACAGCCAATTCGATTGCGGCGACGATTGGACATGTCCTGACCGTTGTCGATGGCGTTGTTAATGGCATGATTCGGCAAACGCGCCCCGTGTATGCGACAATGCCGACTGGATTAAGCACACTGCCGCCATCTGGTGCAGAGCTTTTCAATTGGTATGATTGGGGGACACATGTAACTGTTGACCTCCCGGCCGCACAGGCGTATGGCACGGCCGTGTTTGAGGGTGTCTCTGTCTATCTCGCAACGTTGTCCGATGCTGACCTCGATGCAGACGTACCGACACCGATGGGGCCACAACCGCTTGCCGATATTTTGATGTTTATCGTTCTCACCAACATCAACTATCACACAGGCGAAATTGCAGCCCTCAAAGGGTTGCATGGTCTGCAAGGGTATGCACGTTAGACAACTTGCTAACTTTCCAAACTTGTTAACCTTTTAACTTCTTAACTTTTCAACCTCTTAACCCCCGGAGAAACACGATGAAATACATGCTTTTAATTTACAGTGATGAAACAATCGGCAGTGATGCTACCGCCGAAGAGATGCAAAACATTCTCGCGCAATATGGTGCTTATGCAGGCGAAATGGCGCAAGCCGGTGTGATGGTGGCAGGCGAAGGCTTGCACCCCACCACCACTGCCACCACCGTCTCCTCTCGCGCTGGCAAAACGCTGACCACGCATGGCCCATTCGCCGAAACACGCGAGCAATTGGGTGGTTTCTACGTGATCGACTGTGACAATTTGGACGAAGCAATCGCATGGGCGGCTAAATGCCCCACGGCCGCGATGGGGCATGTCGAGGTACGGCCGATAATGAACTATAATCTGTAGAAATGATGTCGGGACACGATAAAGTGTGTCCCGACATTCCCATTATGTCATCTGTCGAACAAGTCGAACAAGCACTTTCACACACACATCAACAAGAATATAGTCAAATTCTCGCCACCTTAATCGCACAAGTTGGCGATTTTGAGTTAGCCGAGGAAGCGGTGCAAGATGCGTTTGCGGCCGCCATCATCGCTTGGCAAGAGCGCGGCATTCCTCGCAAGCCGGGGGCGTGGCTGACCACCACCGCCAAACGCAAAGCGATAGATCGCATTCGCCACAATCGTACCATCAGCTACGATCCGCAAGATGCTGTCAATCGGCCGCCCGGACAATGGCACGTCGAAACAGACTACGACAGCATCGACGATATTCCTGACGACCGACTCAAATTAATGTTCACCTGCTGCCATCCATCCCTGCCGATGGCACAACGGGTCGCCCTCACTTTACAAACGTTGGGTGGGCTGACCACAGAGGAGATCGCGGCCGCTTTTTTGACAACCAAAGCGACGATGGCACAACGGCTGGTACGCGCCAAGCGCAAGATCAAGCAAGCCGGTATTCCGTACTATGTGCCACCCGCCCACCTGCTGACAGAGCGGATCGAAGGGGTGCTGGCGGTCATTTATCTCATTTTTACAGAAGGGTATGCCGCCACGGCCGGATCGCACCTGATCCGCCATGAGCTATGTGGCAATGCGATTCGCCTGTGCCGTATTTTGGAGCAATTGGTGCGCCAAAATAGGACGGACGTGACCGACGCGCAGTATGCAGAGGTGTTGGGCTTACTGGCGATGATGTTGCTCCATCATTCTCGGTGGGACACGCGGACAGACGAGAACGGCCGCATCATTCTGCTTGCCGACCAAGAGCGCGGCCGCTGGGATCAACCGATGATCCAAGAAGGGATCGCACTGGTCGAAAAAGCGTTGCGGATGCGGGTGGCTGGCGCGTATCAATTGCAGGCTGCCATCAGTGCGCTCCACGCCGAGGCGAAAGAAGCGGCCGCTACCGACTGGGCGCAAATCGCCGCGCTTTACAACACGCTGTTGCAGTTGCAAGACAGCGATATTGTGCGCCTCAACCGCGCTGTGGCCGTGTCGATGGCAGAAGGCGCACCGGCCGGACTGCACTTACTCACCCCGCTTGCTCAACCGTTGGCCGAATATGCACCCTATCACTTGGCGAAAGCCAATATGCTGACCCGTCTCGGCCGTGCGGCCGATGCCCAAGCCGCGCTCCAAACAGCCCTCATCCACACAGATAATGCAGTCGAACAACAATTCATCCGCGAAAATCTCATCTCTCCCCAATCGTGATCGTGATTATGATTTTTTTGCCCATCCACAAGCCTGAAATGCACTACTATTTCGCATCGCTTTTTTTGCATCCCGGCATCTGCTAGACTGGTGTCTATGCCAAGATTGACGAAAATATACACACGCAAAGGAGACGGCGGCAACACCTCTCTGGGCGGCGGACAAAAAGTACCAAAAGACCATCCACGCATCAGCAGCTACGGCACGGTAGACGAGCTAAATTCTGTGATCGGGGTGGCGATTGCGCTGGGGTTGAATGATAAATTGACGGCCGCGCTTACCACCATTCAAAACGAACTGTTTCATTTGGGGTCTGACCTCTGCTTTGTGGAAGAAGACAAAGAGCAGTACAAAATCCCTCAGATCGAAGCCCGTCACGTCACCAAACAAGAAGCACTGATCGACGAATTGAACAACGTCGTCGGCCCATTGCAAAACTTTATCTTGCCCGGTGGCACGATGGGCGCGGCGCAATTGCACGTTGCACGAACGGTGTGCCGCCGCGCCGAGCGGGAGATCATCGTGCTGGCAGGGGAGGAAGCGATAGGCGAATACGTGTTGCCCTATCTCAATCGCTTGTCCGACCTGTTGTTTGTGATGTCCCGGTACGACAACCATGTGAACGGTGTGCCAGAACCGTTGTGGGATACCCGTTTGTGACGTTTTAGTGTCGGGTGGGATAAATTTTTATTTGGAGAGGCATTTTATGGTTAAGTTTATGAGAGATCGGCTATGGTTGTTGTTGGCTATCGTATTGTTTGTCGTTATTGTGGCACTCAGTTTGTGGCTTGATCGTGGATGGTGGACAACACCACTCCAGGTGCTAGGGTTGATCGGTGTTGTTGCGATGGGCGTGGTCACGTTTGTGGACAAAGCGCGCAAAGTGGCTGCACCGACGCAACCGACTAAAACAGCCCCGCCAGCCGCTTCTGTGGGGGTGAAAAATAGCGAACTTGAGGACACAAAGGTCAAGATACGGGGAGCGGGTGTTGATGTGGACACGGTGAAAGCGACAGGATCGACGATTGATATTGATACCCGGCCGGACAGCGATAGATAATCTGGTGGTATAATCGGCCGCACACAACTTTTTAATGAGGAGCTGGTGGTGAGAGACGACTACATTATCGACCGAATTACAGCAAGCGATCTATTTGACATACTGGTGAGACAGGATGAACAATGGCGCGTTTTGTGGCTACAGGGCGGAGAGAAGATGGGTAAATCGCATCTGCTCTCCCGTTTTCGGCGACAATCGAAAAAGCAAGCAACCTTTGTCGCACACATTCGGCTGGAGGGAAATATCCGCAATGTCTCTGATGTGTTGCGCGAGATCGAACGGCAGATCGGCAGTGATCGTTTTGCTGGATATAGCGCGGCCGTGCAGAAACAAGCGGCCGCCGCTTTGGTTGAAGTCAAAGAGACAGAGATCAAGGAGGCCAACTTGATGATCAGTGCCAAGCCAGACCCAGAGCAAGTGAAGTTGCGCCGCCAAGTGGAGACGACGGCATTGTGCAACGATTTGCGCCAACTGGCGGCCGCCACCTCGCAACCGATCACCATTCTTTTTGATGCGCTTGACCAAGCCGCCCCCACCATTCAAAGGTGGCTGCAAGATGAGTTTCTCGGCCGTCTGTGCCAAATCGAACGGTTGTGTGTGGTAGTGGCGTGTCGCAATGCACCCGAACCGAATGTTGATTGGGAGGATGAGCATTATCATCACGTGTTGCAATCTGTCTCGTTAGAAGATTTTCACGACTATTGCCAACACAAAAAGGTGTCGCTGCCTGAGCAAACGATCAAAGATGTGCATCGAGGATTTGCCGGTGTACCAGGGATGTTTGTCAACTTTGTCGAGACATTTGTCAGTAGTCAGCAACGGGGGCAAGCATGACACAGGAAGAGTATATTCAACGTGTGGTGCAAGCGACTACAGATGAAGAGCGGACGCTGATCATCACCGAGTATGCGCTGGCGCAGATGCCCGAACCGGTGCAAACGGTGGCGCGGCAATGTGGTGTGTTGCCGTGGTTTGACACGGCCGTCATCGCCGAACTACTCGCAGAAAACGACGCGGCCGCCAGCGACCCGGCCGCCATCCTCGCCCACATTGCCGCCCTCACCTTTGTCGAGCCGCTGGATGTGGAGGAAACGCTGTATCAATTTCATGCAGGCACGGCCGCTGTGTGGCGGCCGCACATGACCCACACCGCACCCGCGCAAGAACGCGCCGCATGGACGGCCGCTGCCCGTGCCTATTTACAACGATGGGAGGAAGATGGGGTAGCGATTGCGGCCGTGCAAGCGTTATTCCACAGTGGGCAAGACGAAACGGCGACAAAGCAACTTTACAATTTGAGGATCCGTTTTGTGCAAGCGAAAAGCTGGGAACTGCTACTGCAACTGCTCGACACGATCCAGCTTGCGGACAGAAGATGGCCAACAGAGGGAGCCGTAACATCTGCTGTGCTTTGGTTTGCATCGGGTCTTGCTCACCATAACTTGAAAAATTTTGACAAAGCGATTGCAGCTTATAGCGAAGCGATTCGCCTCAACCCGGAGTATGCGACTGCTTATAACAATCGTGGGGTCGCTTACTCTGACAAGGGAGAGCTAGAGCGTGCGCTGTCCGATTACGATGCGGCGATTCGCCTCAACCCGGAGGATGCGACTGCGTATTACAATCGTGGGTACGCTTACTCTGACAAGGGAGAGCTAGAGCGTGCGCTGTCCGATTACG
>CALECP010000291.1 GCA_937949915.1 uncultured Anaerolineae bacterium | reverse complement strand
GGTCTCGCCCGGTGTTGAAACACACGGGCTGTCAGTGCGCCTGACGGCGCTGCGAAAAACCCGTTTCAAACGGGTTTCAGTCAGCGTAGCAGCCGGTTTCAACCGGAGCGGTAGCGAGTAAAACGCTTGGCTTGGTATGTATTCCCCGCACGTGTGCTTGACCCCTATCGCGCATCACTGCTACACTCGCATCATTAAAAAAATGACCGCAGCATTCGACCGTAGGGACATGGCGTGCCATGTCCCTACGGCGACCATGCGGCAAATGGAGCGTATGTGGCAGTTCAGTTTGATAAACTCAGAGACACCATCAAAAAATTAGGTGAAGTAGCGGCCGAACGACAAAAGCAATTTGACGATCAGCTCGCTGATTTACTCAATCTATTGGCTGCCATCGGCGATAACCGTGCGCTGATCACCGAGAGCATTCAGCATGGGAAAGATAACGGCCGCATCGAGAAGCGCGACTATCGCGGGGCGGTGCCATTGTTTCCGGGCGATGCGGTCGATGAGGGAATCAATGCGCCTGATGTGGCTGATCGGCCGCAACAGGCGACCATTATCGCCGTCGATGGATCGCAAGCGGTGCCATCACGCCATGACGTGTACCAGTATTATTTGCTCAATGCTGGCTGGATCGTGTACCACCTCGGCCGGGATGTTGCGCCCGACTCCGATTCTGAACCGTATTTGTATTATCCGGGCGATACGCAGAATAGTCAGGACAGCGATTTTCAATATGTGCATGTTTCGATTGAGCGGGACATGCTCGAAATCAAGACGCTGGCACGACAAACCTTTGAGCAACGCACGGCCGTCGCCCCCATCCTGTCGATCATGGATCAACGGTTGCAGTATTGGCCGATTGGTCTGAATGATGGGGCGCAATCGACGCGCTACATGCGACGCTGGCTCGACGAAATGGAGACGATCAAGCGGGCGGGGGGCTTGTTGATCGGCTATATCGAACGGCCGGAAACGGGGGCGGTTGTCACGATGGCGCACACGGTCGAAGCAAAAGATTATGGTGGCGACAAAAATTTGAACGACCGGCCGAACGTGTCTGATGCCGCTCTTTTTCGTCGTATTTTGCAGCCCGGTCAGCGCAGTTGTGTCTACGAAGTGGTCAACGATGCCGCCCAATACGAGCCTTTCCGCGAAGCGAACCAAGAGATATGTTTCTTCTACTTTCATCCCCCCGGCAATGGCGATGTAACCCGGATCGATATACCCAAATGGGCGGCCGAGCCAGAAGTGATCGAGCAAATTCATGGCATTTTGTACGATCAATGTGCCAAGCTGGGCGGATACCCGTATGTGCTGACCCGTGCCGACGAGCAAGCGGTGGTCAGCCATGACGACAAAGCGTTTTTAGAAAGCATGATCATGCGCGAGATGCTCAAATTGGGCGTGAAACCGCGTACCACCGCCAAACAGCGTGGCAAAGAGTTAACACGATCCGGCCGGAGGCGACGATAATGTTTGTCGCTCCTGAAATTATAAGAAGACGCAAAATCTTGCGTTCCTGATTCTAAGAAGACGCAAAATCTTGCGTCTCTACCTGACTGTACTGTGCTAGAATTGCGGATCGCATGAGAGGTATCTATGCCTGACTGGTTAAAGAAAGTAATCGCACGTCTAACACAAAATTGGCTGATCCATCAATTGATGTGGATCGCGGTCAAAATTGTTGTACCCGGCCGTAGAATGGGCGCGGGTGTGGTTGTCTTTAATGAAGCGGGGCAAATTTTGCTACTCCGTCATGCGTTTCATGGCAGCCATCCCTGGGGTCTGCCCGGTGGCTGGCTCAATCGCAAAGAAGAACCGGCCGATGCCGTGATGCGCGAGCTGCGGGAAGAGACAGGGCTAACAGCGCGATTAGGCCCTGTCATCTGGTTTGGCAATACGATCAAGCCGCCTGATCTCAACGCCTACTACATCGCCACGCACCCCGTCGGCGACTATAAATTGAGCTTTGAAATCATCGAGGCAAAATGGTTTGAGCCAGATAAATTGCCTAGCCAAATGTTACAAATGACGCATGATGTGATCGGCCGTGCCATCCAATTTCATCGCACCGGAGTTTTAACCGCATGAGACGGAGCGCCCCCGGTTTTATCGAATGGTTGCTCGTCACGTTCCTCATTTTGGGCGCGTGTCTGGTGCTGTACAAACTGTATCAGTACGGTGATGTGCGCCAGCTATTTCCTAGCCGCCTCACCATTGCTGGGGTCGATGTGGGTGGACAAACTCGTGACGAGGCGGAGGCGCGATTGACGGAACGCTATCTCGATGCGCCGGTCACTGTTTACCATCGCAATAGCTCTTTTCAGCTTGACCCGCGTCAGGCTGAGTTTAATCTCGATTTTGAGCGCATGATGACACAAGCGATTCAAGAGCGTGACCAACAAGATTATTGGGCAGGCTTTTGGGGCTTTTTGTGGGATCGGCCGATAGGCGTAGACCCGGTGCCGATCTATGCCGACCACAGTACCGAAGCCCTCAATGCGACGCTACGCACCATTTTGCTGGGCGGCAATCTGGATCAACCGGCTCAGCCGCCACAAGCAGACACCAGTTCGATGAGTTTTTCGTATGGGCAAGCGGGGCTGGAAACAGATTTGACCAACAGCATCAAAGACATTGAAGCGGCACTCTATCGCTGGAAAAATCGCAGTGCGGACTTGCTTTTGCTCGAAGTAGAACCGACTGAGCCAGGTATTGGGCTGCTCAATACGTTGCTCACCAACAGCATCCAAGAGTTTGAGGCGCGGAGTGGTGGCGTGGGCAGCTATTACGTCATCAACTTACGCACGGGGCAGGAGTTGAGCTACAACCCGCGCATTCCGATGACCGGGCTGGGAACGCTCAACATTGCGGCGATGGTAGAGGTGGCGCGGCAAACTGAGATCGATATAGATGAGGAATTGCGTTCGCTTTTCAGCACGGCCGCGACCTCGAATGAAACGGCCGTCCTCAATGACCTGCTCGCCGTGATCCAACTCGACGGCGACGAAGATTTATACATCGTGGCAGATCGCCTGACCGATGTGATGCAATCCCTCGGTATGGTCAACACATTTATCGGCTGTCCGGTGGGGGGCGACTGGCGTTGCCAAGAGTATGCGACTGTAGCCAATAGTCAGCCATTGGCGAACATTGCACCGGACAAGCACTTCCAGACAACGGCCGAAGATACCGCCCTCTTGCTGGCAATGCTGTATGATTGTGCTACGTTTGATGGCGGTGCGCTGCGAGCGGTGTATGATGGCGCGGTTTCACAGACTGAATGCAGCCTCATTCTCGAATTGATGAAGCGCAATCGCATCAGCAGTTTGCTCGAACGGGGTGTGCCAGTCGGCACAGAAATCGCGCATCGCCACGCTTGGTTGAGCGACACGTATGGTGATGCTGGTATTGTGTTTACCGACGCGGCCGAATATGTGATCGTCGAATTTACGCACAAACCGGGCTATCTCGATTGGGATATTAGCTCGACATTGATGGCCGACTTGTCACGTGGCACATTTAATTACTTCAATTTTGACGATCCTTATTTAGATCAATGACGTAGCAAGTCATTGAGCATAGCAACCGATGATCAAAAATCTTTTCATTTTCCTCCTCATTTTGGCGGCCGCCTATTTATTGCGCGAAGGGTATTTCTTCATGCTAGACACGAAAAAGCTACCTGTTGGCACGACGGCCGGGCAGGTCGAAGTGGGTGGCATGACAATGCTGGAAGCGGGTGAAGCGGTCGCCCGTGCCTATGCGAAGCCGATCACGCTATACAACGATACTGTCGGCGAAAACATCGAACTCTCCCCCGAACGGTTGGGGTTTGATCTCGATCTCGACACGATGCTGAAACAATTAGAGGAAGGAAAGGAAAGCACCGAATGGTATCTGGCATTTGTCGGGTATGTGTTGCGAACCCCGATCCGGCCGATCAACGTCGAACTGACGGCCACCCATGACCCGGAGACGGTGCGCGACATCGTAGAAACGGTGAGCGACTTGGTGGCGCAACCAGCCCAGCCGCCTCGTATCGACCCCGAAACATTCCAGTTTTTGCCGGGGCATGATGGATATTCGCCCGACATCGAAACGACTGTGACCAATGTGGAAAGTGTGCTGTATCAGACCGGCAAACGCACGGCCGAATATGCGCTGATCTACGAAGAAGAGCCGCCTTTCGACATCGAACTATTGCGCTCTGTCTTGGAAGATCAGTTGACTGGCTATCGCAGCATTGTGGGGGGCGTGTATGTGCGCGATCTGGCGACAGGAGAAGAGATCAACATCAATGGCGATATGGCTGTCTCTGGTTTGAGCGTGGTCAAAATCGCTATTTTGCTCGAAACATATCGCCGCGCTATCGACACCAGTGCGACATTTGACCAGCAGAAGTTGATCAATGAGACGGCCGTTTTTTCGGGCAACTACAGCGCAAACATTTTGCTCGACTATGTGGCGGGAGAGAACAACGCTTATTTGGGGGTCGATATTTTGAGCGAGTCGATGGCGCTGCTGGGGCTAGAAAACACATTTATCGTGACACCGTATGAAGAACCTCCCCGGCCGGGACGGATTACGGCCGTGACCCCCGCCAATCAAGAGCCTGTCATCGACACCAATCCCGACCCGAACATGCAAACAACAGCCAGCGACATGGGGACATTGCTCACCATGATCTACGAATGCGCCCAGGGCGGCGGCACATTGATCGCCGTTTACGACGGCGATCTCAATCCCGAAGAGTGTCAATCGATCCTTGACGTGCTTGCGCTCAATGTCGAAGGCAATTTGATCCGGTTTGGTGTGCCAAATGGGACGAAGGTGGCGCACAAGCATGGCTGGGGTGGCAACACACATGGCGATGCCGGTGTCGTTTTCTCGGAAGGGGGCGACTATGTGCTTGTCACGTATTTGTCCGAGCCAGCAAGCGATTGGCTGGTCGCCGATTTTAGCTTCCCTATCCTACGCGAAATGTCCCGCATCACTTACAACTATTTCAATGCGGACGATCCGTACCTGGGCGATGCGCTGCTAGAGGCAGATCGCTTTGATGAGGACGATCCATTTTTTAATACAGAAGGTGAGCCGGAGACAGAGATAGAGGAAGAGGCGATTCCGGTTGAGGATGAATCGTAGGAAAGTCAGTTCACGCAAGGGCACAAACATAATGCAAAAGGGGACAATATGGCATTTCTACCAAGTGATAAGGGGTGTGGTTCTCATATTTTCGACATAGATTAGGTACGGCCGACTCTTTATAATGTTGTTTAGATTTGTGTTAAAGTGTGCGGCTCAAGGGAAATAGTGGGATATCAATAACGGCGACTCCATCGGGGTCGTCGTTTTTTTTTGTTGACAGCCCCCCCCACCTCAGTCCCCCCCGAAGGGTGGGAGGTCTGATCCCTATCCCTTCG
>CALECP010000290.1 GCA_937949915.1 uncultured Anaerolineae bacterium | reverse complement strand
ATTGACCATTGAGATACAAATGGTAGTAGTCACTCCGCGTATGCGGCTGTCCCATCTCCGCTTGGGTATCCCGTGTCCATATCTCTCGCACCATTGTATGCGCCATATCTCGAGATGTCCCAGGCACCGAGGTTGTTCTTGAATTTGTCCACGATAAACTGCTTGAGGTACGCAAATCTAGCTTATCGAACTCATCAACTTCCCCATCTCCAAACAGGGGGTACTCTAGCTTACTATCGCCATATTCAGAACGAAAGAACAGCCGAAATAGATGCGCTGGGTTTGATGGATAGCGAGATTGGTTTCCACGCATCCGAATCCCTGCATTAACCGAAAAGCCATCGCTACCGCCGGTTGGGTCGATCAATTCGATAGAGCCGGGTCTTTCCCACAAATCACCCCGTTCAAGCGCGTTGACATAGATTCCTGTTTGCGAATCGAAAAGGTTATCTAAATCGGTCACAAGACTAAGCGTGGGCAAACTCAGCAACCCATCACTGATAGCGGTTGGATTAGCCGTAACATCTGTCTGGTTAAACCCAACGTCCATCACTTGTGTATCTCCAGAGGCATTCACAACATCCCCCGCAGGCCAATCGGCCGGACGATTGCTATCTTCTTGCGTTAAAATATCGTTGATAAAGAGATACGTTTGCGTAGTAATTTTTGATGCGCCACCGCTAGAAGAGAACGCCCGTGCGCGAATAATCGTACTCCCATTCACAGTCAATGGTACGGTATAAATCGGGCTTGTATTGGTCGGTTCACTCCCATCAAGTGTGTAGTGGATGGCTACTGTCGCAGGTGTAGAATTAAGAGACACTGTTTGAGGGGTGTTGTAGTAGCCATGCGGTATCGAAAATGTAACAGGCTCTGGCTGAATAATGCCTGCATTGAGCGCACCTGGTGTGGGGGTACTATAAAAAACCAATTGGCCACTACCGTCAACACCGTAAGAAGTATCTGGCGTTTGTGGCGGGTAGGTAGGCGTAAACTCGTCCACAACTGTTGCATCAGGTGCGATCAGGCCGAGATATTCTCCCGTGCTATTCAGCTTGAAATTACTGTGTAATTCTGACCCCGAAACAGCACGATTTTTGCTGGAAGCCCAGACGAGAACGGTGTCTCCGGCCGCTAAACTATATGTCGGAAACGTCCACACATTTCCGTTATCTTGTAGCTGCCATCCAGCTAGATCAACGCTGTTTCCCGTTGGGTTGAATATCTCGATCCAGTCAGAAAAATCACCATCTTCATCAGCGAGAATTGTATCATTGTCAGCAAGAATTTCGGAAATGAGAAGCGCGGCTGGCATCGCCCGTGCTGAGTATGTTGATAGGGTGAGGCTGAAAATAAATAAAATCAACATCCCTAACAAACTGTATTTTGATCGCACTGTGCGGTTAGTTGACCAAGAAGAATAATTACAGGGGTTCATACGACTTTCCACATCCATTTTTCTGAGATTCACTGTACGGTTTACTAAATAAAAGTATTAATCCCATGTTAAGGGATGAACACCATTTGCCTTGTGATGTAGATCACGGCTGTTATGTGTTGTGGTACACAAAAAATGCTCAAAGAGTGCTTGCTTGTGCAAAACATCCTTTGAGCAAATAACTGCGCTTATTCTTGGATATGATTGTTGCTATTCCATAAGCATCTCTGATGTAAGTGCGATGTTGTAGGTGTTGAAATCTGCGATTTTCCCTTTCATACCAGCATACCAAGGGGTATCACCAATGTACAGATCACCATTATTGTTGATAACCGATCCACTCAATGTCGTCTCAGAGTCAAGTATGCCATTCAAATACAATTTCAATTTGTTTCCTTCGCGAACATACGCAACATGCGTCCACTCGTTAATTGGAAGAGGCTGGTTGCTGAACCGACCTTCATTCCAACTACTTGTTGTGCTGATGCGATAAAGTAGGTGCATGTTATCCGGTCGCAACCACATTGCAAACAGGCGTTCTTTACTTGTCGTACCTTTATAAGCAATCGCTCGATATTCCCCTGTTGGCCCCTCCTCTGGTTTGATCCAGAATTCTGCCGAGAAATCTCTGTTGTTAGATGCCACATCTAAATCAGAACTATGCGGCACAACATCACCTGATGAACCATCATATTGATCGCCAATAAAGCCAAATGTACTACTGGGCTTTATTGGTAGCCAACCGGAGGGTAAGGCAGAGTTGTATGTACTAAAAGCACTGATTTGTCCCTTCATACCAGCATACCAAGGGGTATCACCAATGTACAGATTACCACTGTTACTAAGAACCGATCCACTTAATGTTGTCTCAGAATCGAGTACACCATTAATGTACAATTTCAATTTGCCTCCTTCATGAACATACGCAATATACGTCCACTCATTGATTGGAAGAGGTTGGTTGCTGAACCTGCCTTCATTCCAACTATTCGTTGTGCTAATGCGATAAAGCAGGTGCATGTTATCCGGCCGCAACCACATTGCAAACAGGCGTTCTTTATTTGTCGTACCTTTATAAGCAATCGCTCGATATTCCCCTGTTGGCCCCTCCTCTGGTTTGATCCAGAATCCTGCCGAGAAATCTCTGTTGTTAGATGCCACATCTAAATCAGAACTATGCGGCACAACATCACCTGATGAACCATCATATCGGTCACCACCATGTTGAAATGTTAGAGTGGACGATGACGTACTCACCGGAAAATTGAGGAAGGATAAAACACCAATTCCGGCCGCATTTGTCAGCCAATCTTGATCGCCATTTGGACTATAATAAGAGATGGAAAGATCAGACAAATCTGTCAAGTTCTGGGGGAGGGTTAGAAATACATCATTTGTGCCATTTATGCTTCCATCAACAAACGTGTATGTGTTTCCGGCAATGTTATCACGTATTTCAAACAGTGATTCAAAGTTTGGATCAGCGACCAATTGATTGTTAGGCGTAAAACTTAACTTCACGGTGTTTGACATAATTATCTGCGCTGAAATGATGTCGGCCGCATCGGAGTCTGCAAGGTTCGCATCATACAGATCATCACGCAGAATCCGAGTGACATTATCACCTAATTGTTGGTAGCCATCTAGGTAGTAGTAATGACATCCATCGTGTCCATCAAGACCTGTCGTTGAAATGGCTGTCACACTGCTTCGTGCCTGTGCGAACAAACGTTGTGCGTTGCTCATTCCTGAACCAGCCCCGCCTGAACATCCCGAACGAATTTGCATGATATACACATGCTCAATAGGAGCAAAATCATCGTGCCAATTGTTGTATAGCTCTGTAAATCCAGCGATGTTTACATCTGGTTCGTTAGAGCCTGCTTCACCTTGATACCATAAGATCGCCCGAATATCGTCTTGGACACCCGCTTCGATAGCTCTTGTCAATAATCGGCCGTAATTGGTTGTCAAATCGGTCAAATCCGCATCATTTCGCTCAAAGTGCGTAATTGGTTGGCCACCCCGTGCGGCGTTGAGAATTGCAATTGGGAGTTGCTCTGTATTGACAATGTTGCTACCAAATCGCAAGCTCCACTGACCGATACAACCTGCATAGTAGCCACAATCCGCTTTGGCGATATGCCAGTTAAGTTCACCATACCAATCCATGTGTCCTAAGCCAAAGGTACGCACAAACGGAGTCTCGTCTACACCGTATGATTTGGTTTCTCCTGTGGCAGAGGCATTTGATTGTCCGTTAACCAAATACACGTCACCCGCCACGACATCAGAAGCCGTTGCTAACGTAATCTGATTGCTGTTAACATCTGTTGCGATCAACTCAAAGTCATAATTCACAAGCTCGGCCGGAATTTGAACAGTTAGTGAAAATTGGGCAGTTGTAGACAGTGCTTGATTCACACTGTTCCAAAGCACACCGTTTCGATAAACATTGAGCGTTACCATCGTGTGAGATGTGTCGGCCGTTCCCGAAACAGGTACGGTTGCTAGGTTTGTGTCCAAATCCCGTGCATACAACTGTAGGTCAACAGGAAATTGATCGACGGTAAGCGGCGCAACCGGATAGTCGAGAAACGTCAATATGCCATGCTCTCTTGTGTTGGTCAACCAATTTTGATTCCCTGATGGACTGTAGTAGGAAAGCGTCAGATTAGACCGATCTGAAATCGACTGTGGAAAATCAAGGATAACGTGGTTATTGTAAGCGATAACCGTTCCGGCCGAAGGTGTATACAGTTGACCACTGTTGTTATCCCGTAGCTGGAACAACGCCTCAAAACCAGCATCTCCTCTCATCTCATTATGCGGTGTAAAGGTTAGCTCCATTTGGGTTGAGTTCAACATTTTAGCTGACGTAATATCAGGCGAATCCGCATTGGGATAGTAGCGACCGTACAAATGATCACGCACGATCATGTAAGCTTTTAAGCCCAATGGATAGTAACCATTACTGAAACTGTAGTGACACCCATCATGACCATCTAATCCCGTAGTGGAAATAGCTGTCACGTCATCATAAGCTAACGCAAACTCCCGTTGCTGGTTGCTTGTTCCTGCGCCTTGTCCAAATGAACACGCCGTCCGTATCTGAAAAAGATAGGTATGCTCAGGTGCAAAATCAGTTTGCCAATCGTTATACAGGTCGGTCAATTGGGTAGTATATCCAGTCGTATCTGACCCTGCTGGAAGCGAGGGATCATTATCAGATTCTCCCTGATACCAAAATATCGCACGGATGTTATCGACGACACCTGCTTCTGTGGCTCTTGTCAACAAACGGCCGTAGTTGGTTGTCAAATCATCTGGATCAGCATCGTTTCGTTCAAAATAAGCGATTTGATGGCCGCCTCGCGCACCATTGATCACGGCAACAGGAACCTTCTCCCAAGTCACAAGTTGACGCGCAAATCGTATCCCCCATTGGCCGACACACCCCACATCTTGACCACAATTCCCCAATGCTGTATGCCAACTCAGGTCGCCTGACCACACCGCATCCGACGAGCCAAACGAACGAATGAATGGTGAGGTTTGGGAAGCGGCCGACCCATCATATTGTCTTGCCTCTGCATTCGACTGCCCATTTATTAGATAGACATCACCAGCGACAACATCATTTGCAACCCCAATTACTGATTGATTGTTTGAGACATCTGTTGCGACCAACTCAAAGTTGTAGTTGGCGAGTTCGGCCGGGATTTGTACTGTCAACGAGAATCCGGGTGTTGTCAGGGGAATTGTTGTAGAGAGTGTTCCATTTCGATAGATATTGAGATCGACAGCTATCGTTGCATTTGGGTTTACCAAACCGGAAATTGGTATGTCGGCTAGGTTTGTCGTCAGATCACGTGGGTATAGTTGCATATCCTCTGGGAATAGATAGAGCGTAGCCGCCGCCACATTACTCACAGAAAAAAAGAGATAAACACCAAGAAACATGGTGAAGAAGATCAAATTAAATCTACATTGAGGCTTTTCTTTACAAATTGTCATGATAAACACCTTTACAGTACTGTTTATCACCACGATGATGGTTAAAGATAAACAGAGCTATTATTAACTAAAAATACACTTTGAATTAAATTTATATGCAAAACATATTACGTATAACAAGTATACAAATTGAATGCAAAAATAACACGTTCAACTAACCGAATAGGATATAGTCAGTGGTCATTGCGTTTACTAGCAGACAGAGTTTCCGAGTTGCTGGAGGTAGACAGTAGCTTGCACACACAAGTGGGTCAAACTTTCAAAAAAAACGAGTTTTAACCATCTTTTTATATGGCAATCCCGAAACAATATACGCTTATACTAAGCGACAATCGCTGGCTTTTCTATGAGGCAGATCACTACTTTTGTGTATTTATGTTTCCACTAAAGATGAGCACCTTATCCAGCATGATATTTTATAGACATTATACCGATTAAATCGGGAGGTATAACCAGAAGTTGTGGATTGGCAATGTGAAAAAGAAGGCGTATCCTCACGGGTACTAAACCAAAAACCGGAAAAACCGGATGGAGAATACGCCCATGAGTAACAATACCATAACCGACAAAACAATCCGACAAG
>CALECP010000289.1 GCA_937949915.1 uncultured Anaerolineae bacterium | reverse complement strand
GGTGTTTATGACGAGACGACAACGGAGGGCTATGCCCCCCTTCATGCGATTCGCGCATTGGGTCAGTTGGAAAATCCGGCCGCGATCACCCCGTTGCTTACGCTGTTGGGGATGAATTTTGCTGTATGGGACAGTGATTATTTGGCAGAACATATCCCACAAGCGCTGGGATTGATAGGCGAACCTGCGTTTGCAAACATTGCTGATTTTATAGCGGATGAGGGTAATGATGTATGGGCGCGGATTTACTGTCATTCGGCACTGGAGGCGGCCGTGCGCCATCGTCCAGAACTGCGTGACCAAGCATTGACGATAGCGGCCGAGCAATTACAAAAATACAAACACCAAGATAAAAACATCAATGCATCACTCGTATCAGCTATCGTGAGCTTCGACGGTGTGGAGTATGCGTCGCTCATTGAAGAAGCGTATGCAAATGAACGAGTTGATCACATGGTGCAAGGGGATTTGGAGGATGTACAAATCGCACTGGGGCTACTGAAGAAACGCCTTACTCCTCGCCATGATTGGTCTGCTGAATCGCCATCACAACAAATGGGTAAAAAAAGCGGCACTAACAACAAAAAGAAAAATAGTTTGAGAAAGGGAAAGCGCAGCAAAAAGAAGCGGCGCAAACGGTAGATAATACGCTATGAAAACATATCTTGAAATTGCGTGGCTCTTTTTTCGGTTGGGCTTGACGGCGTTTGGCGGCCCGGCCGTGCATGTCGGCATGATGGAGGATGAGTTTGTCGAACGACGCGGCTGGCTAGATCGGCAGCATTTTCTCGATTTGGTGGGCGCGACCAATTTGATTCCGGGGCCCAATTCGACGGAGCTAACGATGCACATTGGGTATGAGCGCGGCCGTTGGCTGGGCTTATTCGTGGCAGGGATCAGCTTTATTTTTCCAGCGGCCGTCCTCACCGGTATACTCGCGTGGCTGTATGTTCGTTATGGCAGTTTGCCCCATATCGAACCGTTTTTGATCGGGATCAAACCGGCCGTATTGGGCATCATCGCATTTGCGCTCTATCGGTTGGGCAAAAAGGCGGTCAAAAGCTGGCAATTAGCTGTACTGGGAGCGGGTGTGGTGGCGGCCGTCGCGTTCGGTCTGCACGAAGTGGTCGCCTTGTTGGGCGGTGGCTTGATCGGCATGATGGTGCTGACAGGCTTGAAGGTCAATTTCGCCGTGATGATGCTCCCGGCCGCACGGCTGGCACAACAGAGCGACGAACCAGAATCATTGACGCAATTATTCCTCTTTTTCCTCAAGATCGGGACGATTTTATACGGCAGTGGCTATGTGCTGGTAGCGTTTATCCAGACAGATTTGGTGGCGCGGCTGGGCTGGCTGACAGAAACACAATTGCTCGATGCGATTGCGATGGGGCAGTTTACGCCGGGGCCAATTTTGACAACGGCGACTTTTATTGGCTATTTGTTGGGTGGTTTTTGGGGCGCGGTGGTGGCGACGTTGGGCATGTTTTTGCCGTCCTTTCTGTTTGTGGGCATTCTCAATCCGCTTGTGCCACGCTTGCGGCAATCGCGGTGGGCGAGTGCGTTTTTGGATAGCGTCAATGTCGCGGCCGTCGGTTTGATGATGTGGGTGGTATTCCAACTCGGCCGCACCACCTTGATCGACTGGCGCACATGGCTGATCGGTGTGGTGGCGGCCGTGCTGGCGATCCAGTTCAAGCTCAATGCCGTTTGGCTCGTGTTGGGCGGTGCGATTGCTGGATATTTATTGCATTGATTACGATCTCTTGATCACGGGGACATGGCAAGCCATGTCCCTACCGGTGGGCTTTTATAGACGGCCGACCATCTTGCTTGGCACAACGATCTCGTCAAACTCCGCTTCGGTCAGATGTCCCAATTTGAGAGCCGCTTCCTTTAGTGTCGTCCCTTCACGGTGGGCTGTTTGGGCGATGTCGGCCGCTTTGTAGTAGCCGATCTTTGTGTTCAATGCTGTCACCAACATCAAACTACGGCTAACCAAATCATCGATCCGCGCCGTGTTGGGTTCGATTCCGGCCGCACAATTATCATTAAAGCTCTGACACGCATCCCCGATCAGTTGGGCGCTGGTCAACACGTTGTACGCCATTACTGGCTTGAACACATTAAGCTGGAATTGCCCATGCGTCCCCGCGACAGTCACGGCCGTATCGTTGCCGATCACCTGGGCGCACACCATCGTCATCGCTTCGCACTGCGTCGGGTTCACTTTCCCCGGCATAATCGAGCTACCCGGCTCATTGGCTGGCAAAACGATCTCGCCGATGCCGGTACGCGGGCCGCTAGCCAATAGCCGAATGTTGTTGGCGATGTGCATCAGGCTGACAGCCACCCGTTTCAGGCTACCACTGATCTCAACCATTGCGTCGTGTGCGCTCAGTGCTTCAAATTTGTTTTCGGCCGTGACAAATGGATAGCCGGTTAACTCAGCGATTTTCGCCGCCACCATTTCATCATACCCGTCTGGCGTGTTCAGCCCCGTCCCCACGGCCGTGCCACCCAAAGCCAATTCAGCCACCCGTTTCAGGCTGTCTTCAATCGCGGAAATGCCCCGCGCCAACTGTGTCGCATAGCCGCTAAATTCCTGCCCCAGCGTCAACGGTGTCGCATCCATCAAATGGGTGCGCCCCGTCTTGACAATGGGCATAAAAGCGGCCGCTTTTTCGGCCAATGTTTGTTGCAGCAACCTGATTTTGGGCAGCGTTTCAGCCATGATTTTGGTATACGTGGCGATGTGCATCCCAGTCGGGAAGGTGTCGTTCGAGCTTTGACTTTTGTTTACGTCGTCGTTCGCTTTCACCTTTTTATCAGTGCGAAAATCAGCTCCCAGTAGTTCACTGGCACGGTTGGCAACCACCTCGTTTACATTCATGTTGCTCTGTGTGCCAGAGCCTGTTTGCCACACGACAAGCGGAAATTGATCGTCGTGTTTGCCTGCCAAAATTTCGTCGCAGACGGTGCCGATAGCGGCCGCTTTCTCATCTGAAAAGTCGGTCAATTCAGCGTTTGTCAGCGCGGCCGCCTTTTTCAAAACAGCAAACGCATAGACGATCTCTAGCGGCATTTTTTGACCACCGATCTTGAAATTTTGCAAGCTACGCTGGGTTTGTGCGCCCCAGTACGCATCGACAGGCACTTGTACATCGCCCATCGTATCTTTTTCGATTCTATAGGTCATGGTTACTCCGGGGAGAGAACATAAATAGCTCTTCTCATCATTTTTGTTAAGACTGACATCCTTCTTCGGCAAGAACATGCTTCGGTAAGAACATGGCGAGCCATGCGCCCTGCCGAAGGGCGAGTCGCGCTCGTTAAATCATGTCATTGATTAAATAAGCTATCTTAATTTTACCTGAATTAGGACTGGAGAGGGGAATAATCATTCGGACTCGGCCGTTCTATCAGCAAACAGCCTCGCCTCAGCCTATCAGAAACGTCTCTTTCCTTAGCGTAGCTGCTGTAATTGCATTATGTTATGATCCGATCGGGGACAATCGCCAGATGTCTCTAAAAAAACTGAACTGTCAGCCAGAATCAAATGCGAAATAAGGAAAAGAAAATGATACACAAACAAGTTAACCTCAATCTGTTCTTCGTATTTCTTGTATCTTTAATCATCTCACTATTTGTGTTTTCCGAACCAATCTTTGCACAATGCTTAGATGAAAGTATCGCCAACAACACATTTGAAACAGCAACTTCCATAGAAATAGGACAAGAATTTGTCGGCTCATTCTGCACCAGTGATGATCATGATTACTATACATTCACTGTGACAGAAACAACGTTTGCAGTCGTTGAGATCGTCTTTGGTGGAGAGTCGATCACTGCGGGCTTATTTGTAAGCAACTCGACGGTAGATAATCAGAGAATTGAAGAGTTCTATACTCGAAATGGTGATACGTACCGAACGATACTAGGCCCAGATCAAGTTTTTCATTTAAGTTTGATAAATTTTGGTTGGACAGCAGATGAAGGGGATTACACATTAACAATTAGAGAATATCAATGCGACGATCTAAGTGAGCCAAAAGAAAGCACTGCGATAGTTGTTGGGCAACAATTTACAGATTCGCTGTGTACATCGGCCGATAGTGATTTATTTACGTTTGATGCGGAACAATACCATACTTATCAGCTCGACTTTTCAGCCGATATGGGATCGCCACAACTATCATTATTCAATTGGACATCTGGTCAATTCGAGTCTGATTTTTACGCAAACGAACCGTTTCTCATCAAGCAAGGCGGACAGTATGCAATCGTTGTGTCCGAATTTGTTTATCATGGTTGGGACGATATAAATTATGATTATCAGATCACGCTCAACGATTTAGGCCTTCAAAATATCATTTGCGATGATGAGATTAATGAAACCACCATACTCAGTATTGGAGAACAAGATCATGGTTCATTTTGTGAAATCAATAATTATGAAGACTATATTATTGATGTTCAGCCCAATGATTCATTTATTTTTGATGTCGATTTAGATACGGATGAATTATTTGAGTATCATCAACGCCCAACAGAAATTTTCATTGATTACGATCAAGTTGATCAAGCCCTCATCGATCAAGGTGTAGTTTTAGTTCAGAATGGTGTGCCATTTGTAATACTTGAACCAACTTATGGTGTATCGAATGTGTTGCCTGAAGACACTCAATATCTGCCAGAGCCTGAAGTTAATCCCGATCCCTGGACAATGATTCCCCCAGATGGCGATCTCTATGATGCCATATACATCATCCCTGAGCTTCCAGATGGAGCTACGACGATGACAGTAACACTGAACTATCATTGGTATAGCACATTTGATGACAGACCGACTTACACCGTGCCATATACAATATCGATTGCGAGTGTTACATCCACAATGACGACTGCTGTGCAGTTGGGTTCATCACAAGTGAGCATCAATCAAAATGTAATTGCTGTTGTTATCACTTTTGTCATGGGATTATTTTTGATTGCGTGGCGATGGTTCCGCAATTGGGCAGCATAATCGTATGAAAGGTGAGCCATAGCCCTCGTGCGAACCGACGGATCATGGCAATTGGTATCGAGTAGACAGCGAGAAATCTTTCATCGGCGCGATCAGGCGTTGCGTTTTGTCGTGCAGCTCCGCATAGCCAGACCCCAAATACCACACGGCCGCGCCTTTGACAGTCGGGTAGCGGCCGTACAGTTCGGCCGCCCACGCGATCTGCTTCATCGCCTCATCAGTCGATGGCATATTGTCATAGCTCCAACCAAATTCGGTGATCATCACCGTCGGCCACGGAATGTTATTGGCCGAGCAAATATCATACAGTTGGGTGAAGCGGCCGATCAAATAGGGCGATCCCGTTTGCAGCGCATTGGTGTCAAAACTGTATTCGTGCAGCGCAATCGCCAGCCGATGTGGGTTGTTGCCCACCACGCGCAAAAAGGCGAGCATCTCCGGCGTAGACCAATCGAATGGCTCTGGTTCGCCGCCCGACCAACCGAACGCCGCCCACTTAAAGCCATCCCGTTCTGCCAGCCGCGCCTCCTCCATTGCAAACTGCGCCAGCCACACCGAACGATTTTTGTCTAGCTCGTTCATCGTTTCTAGCCACACCATATTTTTGTCCAGTTCAGGCGGCCATTTTGCCACATTCGCCGCCCAATGCAGCCGTGCCGCTTCTTCCGGTGGCAAATCATAGTTAGGCACTTCTATCTCGTTTCCGGTCGCCCGAAAAACGAGCGTGTGCGGCACACCACTGACACGCATCAACTCTTGCGCCTCAAAAAGCAC
>CALECP010000288.1 GCA_937949915.1 uncultured Anaerolineae bacterium | reverse complement strand
ATCCTAATTACTATGAGATTTTCACAAAATGTTTGGGGGTTTTTTGCTCGTCGGTTGCAATGAAAACACTTTCATTGTACTCTTTTCAAGCAAAGCCCTGCGTTTTGTGTGGTGTCGGTAACGTCCAACCTTGTGGTGAGTGTGGGGACGGCCGACTTTTTTTTGTTAAATTGATCCTACTCCATTTGTTCTATCCGATCAATTGAATAGCTATTGCATCAAAACGGCACATCGGCCGCCCCGCTAATATCAACCCACCAATCGCGCAACCATCCCATAGCAGTCTCAAATCGTGCCGAAGGTAGCCGCTTATAGCTGGTGACTTCAAACTGTCGGTAAAGACGGCCGTACACCGCTCCGAACTCATTACGGCCGCTTTGCTTGCTTATGTGCGCTCCTATCAGCTTCACCGCTTCTGCGATTTGTTGCGCTTGGCTTTCTGTGATGAGGGCGGCCGTGCTGCCCATGTTTGCCTCGACTAATGACAAACGTTCGTCCAAGCGGCCGATCTTTCCGGTTAAGCGGCCGATCTGACCCGTGTTCGTTTCGATTTGCTTTTCAAGATAGTAATGCTGCCTAGCGAGTTGGGCGACGGCGTGGGCGATTCTGTACGCTTCTGCCGATGGCGATTGGGCGTTCATCAACTCATCGTCCGGCCGGGCTGTCTGCTCGTTACGGCCGAACGCCTCATAAAGCACCTGGTAACACTCTCGTTTGTATCGAAGTAGCGCGTCTCTGATTTCAGGCTTTACGCGCTTGTCATTGATTCCGAATAGCCAGCCGTGTACACCGTCCAACGGTAAGCAAATCATCGTTTGCACCCCGCCTTGATCGGGTGTCCGTGTAACACGGACACCCCGAACTATTTCAGACAGGATCGTGTCACGGTTGATTCGTTCATTCTGTCCTTTCCACCCTACCCCGATCAATTTGCACAGCGGCCGGACAGGGACATAAATCGCCCCATCTTCCATACGAACGGCGATCACAGCATCCCCGTAAAAGTCGATCTCTTTTTGCTCAATTGGTATCAGTGTGTCATCGCTCATGATGTTCATTCCTTATCAGCCGCCTATGTTGCCATGCTGACAACGGTAAGTATTGGCTTATTATGCTGACAATTTTACCCCTTGATTCGCTATCTTTGCATCTTCCACATAACGGCGCGGCATTGCCAACGATGACCAACCCCCTGCCTCTTGCAGCTTGAAAGCATCAGTCCCATTCCGCGCTGCGTCAGTTGCCCAATAGTGACGGCAATCATGTGCCGACAATCCAGCTACACCGATTTTTTGACCCAGATAGCAGACGCGCTTTGTGATGGCACGGCCGCTCATCGTCGTGTTGGTCAGCTTGCCTCCCTTACGTGACGAGCGGATCATCCCGCCCATTGCAGGGGCATGGTCAAGGTATGCCAACAGTGCGGTAAGGGTATCGGCCGTCAACCGATGCGTTTGTACCTTATCCACTTTCGGCCGATAGAATTTCAATTCCCCTGCTTTGACGTTGAAATCGGTGACGAGCAGCCCCGCAACCTCTCCGCACCGCAAGCCATGATCCAATAGAATACACATGATCAACGCATCACGCGCACCCTGCGCTGTGTCTATGTTGTGCGCTTTCAATTGCTTGGCTTGTTTTGGTGTTATCGTGATGTGAGTCGCTTTTTTAGAACCGATTCGCGTCACATCCCGGTTATCGTCTGCTTTTTTCCCTGCTTTGCGACTGTAGCTGGTGACAAGCCGAATGCGTTGTACTTCATCTGTGTTTAATGCTCCTGCTTTTCCTGCTAACTTGGCATACGTTTTGACGGCCGATAAGCGGCCGTTGATAGTAGAAATGCTTACGCCTTTCTCCAATTGCCACGTATTGAACGCCTCAACCAGCCCCCAGCTAACATCAGCCCAACACATCGGATCATAGTACAGACGATCCTCGTCGATGTGAACGCCCACCGTGCGTAGAAAATCAGAAAATGCACGAATAGCATACAGTTGCACCCGTGCTGTGTTTTCTGATTTTTTTGCTCGGTATAGTTCAAAGGTGTGTTGGCTGGCGACTGCACTAGCGGCCGTCGCGGCCGATTTCATGCCGATAATGTTGATCGGTTTGTGCGTGTTGGTTGTGGTCGGTGTGGTTATGCTCATGGTATTTCGCTTGTTATAGGTACTGATAAGTATAAATTATAAGTACCTATAAACCAAACGTAAACACCCCTTTACCCTATTTATAGCCAAAAGGTAAATAGCTGTTTACCTTCTGCGACACGCTTCCTAACTCATTCAAGCGTATTACCTACTTTGGGAGCAATCAGAAAACAAGAACAATTAATGTTACTGTATTGACCTGTTCTCTCATATAGAGCGTGAGTAGCGCGGGGACGATGGATGTATCGCCCCCGCGCTTTTGCTCTGACATACCTACAATTGACACATTTCCTGCTTCTTCTGCGCTCCACCCATTTGGCACAACACTGTACACACACCAACATCTATCGGTAGAATTATGCGGACATGGTGAATCTCACAATGCCTGCACTTTTTATATGATTGATTTATTTTCGCGGGTTATGCTACGGAGTATAATGGGGATTCAACAGTCTCATTATGTTGGCCAATAGATTATTATTAGCCTCGTAGTGTAACCATTACAGTCTGGGTGTTTGTTGCACTCAGGCTGTTTTTTTACAGTAATCCTAATCTATGTAAAAATCCTGCAATATCTTTAGATTGGTGATCATGTTCATTTATAACGATTTTGCTTTCTAGCAAATTAGCAAAGATTTCGGCACGATTTTCACGAATTGACCATTCATTATTTGTTTCTTTATCAGCATCATAAGTAGCTAATGAAGGATATGCTTGGGGCGATAATAAATTGCAGACATCCTGAACACTACCTGACATCAGAACATCTTCTTCAAGAGTCGGATCATTGTTCAGCAAGTGTCCAATTTCATGATACAAAATGTGTGAGCGTCGATAA
>CALECP010000287.1 GCA_937949915.1 uncultured Anaerolineae bacterium | reverse complement strand
CCTAGCCCCTCCTGAAGGGAGGGGAATCAGACCCAGACCTCCCCCCCTTCGGGGGGGACTGAGGGGGGGGGGAAGGGAGTTTAAGGCTCAAATGGGGCGAAATCACGCACGGCGTTCACCCGTTTGAATGCGCCATAAATCGGCGTACAGCCCATTGAGACGCACTAGATCGTCATGCGTCCCTTGCTCGACAATGCGGCCGTCATCGACGACATAGATGGTGTCCGCATTGCGAACAGTGCTGAGGCGATGGGCGATGATAATGGTGGTACGGCCGACTGTGATCGTCTCCATTGACCGTTGAATCGCCGCTTCTGTTTCATTGTCTACCGCGCTCGTCGCTTCATCTAGCACCAGTATCGGCGGGTCTTTCAGCACAGCACGGGCAATCGAAATGCGCTGCCGTTGACCGCCCGATAGCTTTTGCCCTCGCTCCCCGACCACTGTTTCATACCCGTTTGGCAATTGAGAAATGAAGTCGTGCGCTTCCCCGATTTTGGCAGCGTTGACGACGTGTGCGGGGGTTGCATCAAATGAGCCGTAGCGAATGTTTTCGTCGGCCGTGCCGTGAAAAAGATAGGTGTCTTGGCTGACCAAGCCGATGCCGCCACGCAAATGGTGCAGGTCTAGCGCACGTACATCCACCCCATCGACCGTGATGCGCCCGGCCGTGGCATCATAAAAACGCAACAACAGCTTGATGACAGTCGATTTACCCGATCCGGTAGGCCCGACGAGCGCGGCCGTCTTTCCGGCCGGGACGATCAGATTGATGTTTTTCAGCACCGTTGTGCCGTCGCTGTACGCAAAGGTGACATCTTCAAAATGGACTGCGCCTTGCATATCGGGTAACTGAATGTCGCCGCTCCGAATATCATAATCGGTGTCGAGCAAATCCATGATGCGCGTGGTCGAAGCCATCGCCCGTTGATACAGATCGAGCGTTTGCCCCAAGCGGGTGAGTGGCCACAGCAGCCGTTGGGTCATGTAGACCATCGAGCTATACAGCCCCGGATTGAGCGAGCCACCGATGACCAAAAAGCCGCCCCACACCAAAATGGCGATAAACCCGGCTAGCACAGCCATCCGAATCAGTGGGATGAAGGCGGCACTGAATTTGATGGCCGCTTCGTTGGCGGCGCGATAGGCGAGCGAGTGTTGATCGATCCGGCCGACTTCGTACTGTTCGGCCGTGTAGCTTTTGATGGTGGCGATCCCGCCCAGATTGTTGCTCAACTGTCCATTGAGCAAGCCCACTTCTTCACGCACGGCCGCATACCGAGGTGCAAGCAATTTCTGAAAGCGAATCGACCCCCAGATGATGACCGGAATCGGCAGCAGCGACAACCATGCCACTTGCGGCGCGATGATAAAAAAGTAGGTGCAGATAAACGCAATCGACACGATGAGATGAATGATTTCTCGCGCCCCGATGTCGAGAAAACGCTCAAGCTGGTTGACATCATCATTGAGAATAGAGAGCAGCCCGCCTGTGCTGCGGTCTTCAAAATACGCCATATCTTGCTGTTGTACGTGCGCGTATGCTTCCATACGGGCATCATGTTCGACAACTTGGGCGAGGTTGCGCCATTTTACTTCGTATAGGTATTGAAAGAGCGACTCAAATACATGGATGATGATCGCCAGTACAGCGATGGCGATCAATTGTGCTTCTTGACCTTCCAAACCGAAGCGTGCAAGGAACGATTGTTCGCCACCGACCAGGACATCAATCGCCATGCCGATGAGGATAGGGGGAAAGAGATCGAAGAAGGAGTTGAGAACAGTGTAGAGGGTCGCCAGATACATATCGGCGCGGTGCGGCCGCGTGTATGCGAATAGGCGAGCAAGTGGGCGTTGCGTTTTTTGCGGATTCATCCCTGCATTGTAATGTGAAATAGGTAAAAAAAAACCCCGTCGAGGATGACTGGGTTCTTTTTGAAGAGGAGAAGGAGAAAAGGAGAAGGCGAAAAAAGTTAATTTGTTTTGTTTCCTCTAACTTGTCAATAGTATACAGGCAAATCGGCGGCTAAGATGCTAAATGAGAAACATTTCCTATGTATATCGGTTGTCGTGCAAATTGTATGGGAGGAGCAATACTGCTGTGATCTACATCATCTATGGCACCATGACCGCTTTTTTGCGGTAGTGGGTGAGCGACTCGGCCGAATAGATGATGAGAGCGAGCCAGATGATGCTGTAGCCTATCAGTTGTTTGCTTTCAAATGATTCGCCGTAGACGAAGCGGCCGATCAGCAGT
The DNA here is from genome assembly GCA_937949915.1 of uncultured Anaerolineae bacterium. Classification (GTDB taxonomy): domain Bacteria; phylum Chloroflexota; class Anaerolineae; order Promineifilales; family Promineifilaceae; genus CALECP01. The sequence goes on along the minus strand of CALECP010000287.1, from coordinate 1,121 downwards.
TGCCCGGTGGGGGCGACGTATTGCAGAAAGCCCAATGTGGAAAAGGGGATTCTCTGTGCGCCATAGGCGAACAGTAGCAGAGGAACGGCCGTGACAACGCCTGCCATCATTAGAAATAGGGTGGTGGGGCTATTGCTGCCCAGCGCGGCCGTGCCGGATAGCTGAAGGGTGGTCAAATAAATGACGGCCGGGATGAACATGACGGCTGTTTCTACCGATAGGCTTTCGATGGAGTTCAGGGGCGTTGTCTTTTTGATCAAGCCATACGTGCCAAACGATCCGGCTAAAATGAGTGCGATCCAGGGCGGCCGACCATAGCTGACGGTGAGATACAGCACCCCGCACACAGCCAGGATGAGCGGCAGCCATTGCAGCGGCCGTAGCTTTTCTTTGAACACGATCATGCCCAATGCGACATTGAGCAAGGGGTTGATGTAGTAACCCAAACTGGATTCGATGATGAACCCATTGTTGACCGCCCAGATAAACACGCCCCAATTGATGGAAAGCACAAGCGCGGCAAGGATACACTTGAGAAAGAGCGGCCGATTGCGAACGGTCGGCCGTATCCAATCCCAATGCTTGCGAACGATGAGGACGGCCGCCAAAAACACGACAGACCACACCATGCGATGCGCCAAAATTTCGGTCGGTGCAACATGCTTGATCTGCCGCCAGTAAATAGGGAACACCGCCCACAAAAGATAGCCAGCTAATGCGCTCAGGAAACCTCGATTGATCATATTTTTACCTAACTGGCGCAGCTTATTTTGCTACCAGATAGGGAGCATAGCATACAATCTATTTTTCGGGTTTATCCGGGTGTGTCTAAGTTCTGTATCAGCCCCTTGTTTCAATCTGCACTTGCAAAGAGGTTGCACAATTTTGAGACGCACCTAGTTATTAGCAGATGAGTAAGAACAAATTCACAAGGCGGAATATGAAGGCGCGGCCGTTATTTAGACGGCCGCGCCTATTGCTTTACCCCGAAATAATCAGACAGATTTTCGCCAATATAATGTCAAAGTCACGCCGATGAAGATAGCCATGACCGGCCGCCACATGGATGCGTGTGCGGCCGCAACCATCTGCACACCAACGCTCAAAGCGATGGGAGGTGC